>DAIRSP010000071.1:0-13260 GCA_036804365.1 Neptunomonas sp.
GTACTAACAACGGAATTCCTGGTGGGTAAGGGGTCAGCATGACCGCTGTGATCCGACCTTCCAGTTCATCAAGTGGTACGCGCTCGATATCTTTATGTGCCATTTTAGCAAAGGCTTTAGCCGGTTTCATGGCTGGCACAAGGTCAGATAAGTACATTTCAGTGGTTAAGCGAGCAACGTCATTTTGCTTGTAAATACCATGGATCTGTTGGCAAAGCTCCTTCAGCCCAATACGTTCATATTGAGGGAATTGCGCAATGAATTCAGGTAGCACGCGCCATAACGGAGCATTTTTATCATAATCATCTTTAAACTGCTGTAGCGCAGAGATCATGGTATTCCAGCGGCCTTTAGTAATACCGATGGTGAACATTATGAAGAACGAATACAGACCGTTCTTCTCGATAACCACGCCGTGCTCAGCTAAGTATTTAGCCACAATTGCAGCAGGGATACCTTGCTCTGCAAAGTCGCCATCGACGTTAAGACCCGGTGTTAGAATAGTTGCTTTGATTGGGTCGAGAAGGTTAAAACCTTCTGCGATATCGCCAAAACCATGCCAGCTTTCGCCTGCTTTTAGCATCCAAGAGTCGCGTTCATCTAAGCCTTCTGCGGTGAGGTCATCAGGTCCCCAAACGCTAAACCACCAGTCTGAACCATACTCTTCATCGACTTTGCGCATGGCACGACGAAACTCCAGTGCTTCCGCTAAAGACTCTTCAACCAAAGCGGTCCCGCCTGGCTCTTCCATCATAGCGGCGGCTACATCACAAGATGCAATGATAGCGTACTGCGGGCTGGTGGATGTATGCATCAAGTAAGCTTCGTTGAAGATGTCTCGGTCTAGTTTATTTGCGTTCGCATCTTGAACGAGAATTTGTGAGGCTTGAGATAGACCCGCTAACAGTTTGTGAGTTGATTGGGTAGCAAAGACCATCGATTCATCACAACGTGGACGACCTTCTCCAATAGCGTGGTAGTCGCCGTAGAAATCATGGAATGCTGCATGGGGTAGCCATGCTTCATCAAAGTGTAGGGTATCGATCTCGCCATCTAGTAACTCTTTGATCTCCTCAACGTTGTAAAGCACACCATCATAGGTAGATTGCGTGATGGTTAAGACGCGAGGTTTGACATCAGGATTTTCTTCGAGTTTTTCACGGCAGAAAGGGTTTGCCAGCATCTTCTTACGGATATTAGCTGGTTCAAATTCACTGCGCGGAATCGGGCCGATAATCCCGTAATGGTTACGTGTTGGCATTAAGAAGACTGGAACGGCACCTGTCATCATAATCGCGTGTAGAATTGATTTGTGGCAGTTACGGTCTACGACAACGATATCGCCTGGGGCTACCGTAGAGTGCCAAACAATTTTATTTGATGTTGATGTGCCGTTGGTTACGAAAAACAGATGATCCGCATTAAAAATGCGTGCTGCATTTCGTTCTGAAGCAGCGACAGGACCCGTATGGTCAAGTAGTTGACCTAGTTCATCTACAGCATTACAAACGTCAGCGCGTAGCATGTTTTCACCAAAAAACTGGTGGAACATCTGTCCTACGGGAGACTTCAAAAAGGCTACGCCACCGGAGTGCCCTGGGCAGTGCCAGCTATAAGAACCGTCCTGAGCGTAGTTCGTCAGTGCTTGGAAGAAGGGTGGCGCTAAACTATCTAAGTAGGCCTTTGACTCACGAATAATATGTCGAGCCACAAATTCAGGAGTGTCTTCATGCATGTGAATAAAGCCATGAAGCTCACGAAGTACATCATTTGGAATATGGCGAGAGGTGCGCGTCTCACCATAAAGATAGATAGGAATATCCTGATTTCGACGGCGAATCTCATTAACAAATGCTCGCAACTGTTCGACAGAAAACTCGGTATTGGATTCTGAGTCGAAGTCATGGTCATCTATCGATAGGATAAAACCAGCGGCACGACTCTGCTGTTGAGCAAAAGAGGTGAGAGAGCCATAACTTGTATAACCTTCAACTTCCACACCCTCTTCTTCAATAGCGGCAGCCAACTGGCGAATACCAGAGCCACTCGTATTTTCAGAACGGAAGTCTTCATCAATGATGACAATAGGAAAATGGAAACGCATTGTTCGATCCTTTACCAATAGAGCAAAACAGTTAACTAGCTCTCGCCAGCCGCAATAGCAAAACAGACACGCAGTGTACTGTACATTTATTACTATGGTTACTAAATCAGAGTCGTTATGCAAATAAAAACTGCCCAAAACAACCGATCACATCCTAAGATCTAAAGAAAATGGCACATTAAAATAAAAGTAGGGGTTACTACTTATTTGTTGGAAATTTATCGTGTCTTCATGTATAAGTTTACGTAAACGTAAAGCAATAGGGTTTGAGGTTTTATATGCAAATTAAAGGGAAAGTGTTCGCTATAACGGGTGGTGGTCGTGGTCTAGGTTTGGCAATGGCAGAGCACCTCGGTGGATTAGGTGGCGAAGTTGCACTCTTGGATATCAATGCGGATGATTTGAGCACTGCAGTGGATGGTTTGACCAAAAAAGGCGTTAAGGCTAAGGGTTATGTCTGTAACATTACTCAAGAGTCAGCGGTTGCTGAAACCTTTAAAAAGATTTTAGCTGACTTCGGTAAGTTACATGGTTTAGTAAATAACGCAGGTCTGATGCGTGATGGCATGCTGATCAAAGTTAAAGAGGGCAAGCTCGTTGATCGCATGGGGCTTGATAAATGGCAGTCCGTGATTGATGTCAATATGACGGGTACTTTCCTCTGTGGACGCGAAGCTGCTGGGATTATGGCAGAGCAGGGTGAGGGCGGAGTTATTGTTAATATCTCTTCTGTTTCGCGCGCCGGTAATATGGGACAAACAAATTACTCAGCGACCAAGGCTGCTGTGGCAACTATGGTGGTCAGTTGGGCAGGTGAGTTAGCACGTTTTGGTATTCGCACTGGTAGCATTGCACCAGGTGTTATAGCGACTGAAATGACGGCTCAAATGAAACCCGAGGCGATTGATCGTATGGTGCAAGCTGTACCGCTGAAGCGATTAGGTCAAGTATCCGAAATGGCGCATACGTTACAGTACATCATTGAAAACGATTTCTTCACTGGTCGTGTTATTGAAATGGATGGCGGATTGAGAATCTAAGACTAGAAACCTGTTAAGTTATCTCTGGTTTAGACTTTCAAAAATAGATTCCTGCATGACTCGCAAGTATGTTTAAATCTTCTGAAGATTTTCATGCATATTATCCGGTCGTGCAGGGAGTAACATAGTGGTCAAAAAGCTCACTCTAGTCATATTCTGCTTGACGGCGAGTCTAGCTGTTGCAGATATTTATCGTTGGACTGATGCTCAGGGTAATGTGCACTACGGTGATCAGCCGCCCGAGGGTGTGGTTGCCGTAAAAAAAGAGTATCAAAGTGTTGCAACACCTTGGCGCAAAGTGACAATGCCAGACAGTCATTCAAACCGAAACGGCCCTGTTCCTCCACCGCCACCGGAGGTGCCTGAAACAGTTCAAGAGCCTGAGGGTTCCTCTCACCAACCGACTGAAAAGCAAACGGCAAAAACGGATGGAACTGACAAGTTGAATGCCGATGCCGTAAAGCTGAAAGATCAGCAAAAGGCGACCACTAATCAAAAAGAGCGCGTTGCTGCTATTAAAGCAAAAAATGCTGCCGCTAAGGCCGCTTACAATGCATCGAGGTCGGGAACTAGCGACTAGTTGCGCTATCTAATATTAAGTTAGTGTTGATTTTAGTTAGCACTGCATCTTTTTTATGGCAGAATTCTCCTATTGTTCACCGCCTGATAATGGAGGGATAACCTATGTTCGGAAATGATACGTTACATCCAAAATTCGTGGAGGCTATGAAAAAGCTGAACGCGATGTCTGAGGAAGATCGTTTGTCCGATGACAATAAAGAGTTATTTGAGCAGGCTATGAACTATGCCCCGTTGGATATCCAACCTCAGCTAATTGCCATACGTAAAAAATACGACAATTTGCATTAACTGCTAACCACATATCTCAGTTATCGTTTTCATAACTGGGTTCCCCATTAAGCCAAGAGATTTCTTGGCTTTTTATTCTCTTCTTGAGCCCCAAATCTTTTTATTTGAATGGCGATAGTCGCTTTTTGAATATCACTTACTACTTTTGTACTACTATTATAAAGTTTAGGCATATTGCTGTTGAACTAGGTTTATCCTTAAAAAGTCGTTACTAAAGAAGAATAAAAAAATGCTAAAACTGAACAATTTCTCTTGGAAAGAAAAACTTTCCATTCTGATCATTATCACCCTGTTGGGGATAGCTACTATTGCTGGGTCTGGTTTTTGGGGCCTGAACAACATTACAGAAGGTTTCAAAAAGCAAACGGATGTTGTTAATTATCGCCAAACTTTACTGGGCTTTTCGAACAGGTTAAATCGAGTCGAAAATTTAGCACTTAATCTGAATACGGCGAGCGTGTCGGATTTTACTACGCAAGTTGCTAACTTGGTTACGACTGCACAAACGTTGTCAGAAAGTGAAGTGGCTGCCAATAATCCTGATTTGATGGCCAGTGCTCGGCAAGTTGTGAGTTTAGCGCAACAATATGCAGAGCAGCGCCAAGCATGGGTTGATAACCGTATGTTGCTAGGCTTTGATTCGACAGATGGCGCATTAGGCAAGTTATCGGAATCCTCTGTATCGCTCGAAGAGCAGATTTTCTCGATGATCGAGGAGTCGGGTAAGCAAATTACCAGTCATATCAAAAGTTATGTAGCGACTAGGCTTACCGCGGATGAGGCAAAAATTGAGGATGGCCTAGTCAAGCTAGAAGCTATCGTCAAAGAGATGGGCTGGCAAGATATTGTATTAGGCAAGGTTGCCCAGGAGATTCGTCAAGAATTTGAACAAACTCGAAAACTTGCCCATACCGATAACGCTCTATTTGTTTCGATATCTCCACTTGCGACTCAACTGGATGAAGAGGTGTCGACGCAAACGAAATTTCTGGAGACTCGAATTCTAAATAAGGTTGAGAAAGAGGTTTCTAGTAATAAACAGACGGCGATAGGCTTAATGCTAGTTGTGTCTGTGGTGATTGCTGCAATGATATTGATCAGTCTCGTCTTTATTGCACGTCAACTGACGCTGCAGATTGCACAAATGCAGTCATTCTTAGGCCGCGTTGCCAAAGGTGATTTTAGCGATAAGCTATCAATTGGTAAAAATCCTAACGATGAGTTTACCCTGTTAAGAATAGCCTCTAATGACATGGTTCAGAATATCTCTAATTTGGTGTCTCAAGTCGTTAAAGGCAATGAGGCTTTGTTGCATATTCGAGGGCAGCTAAAACAGAAGGTAGATCAATTAGGCGCTAGCAGTGATGAGATTGAAGAGAAGGCTCATGCTTCAGCCGATGCAACCCAAGAGATCTCAGCTATTGTCAGTGATGTTGCAGGCCACTCCGAACATGTAGGCGAAACTGCCCAATCAGCATCGATTGTCACGCGCAAAGGAAGTGCCGTGGTTGATGATTGCGTGAACGCCATGGTGAGTTTGGCGGATTTAGTACGCGGAACGAACGAAGAGGTGAATAAGCTATCAACATCGGGACATCAGATGCTTGGGATTATCGATGTGATCAATAGCTTAGCAGATCAAACTAATTTATTAGCGCTGAATGCTGCAATCGAATCAGCTAGAGCTGGCGACGCCGGACGCGGGTTTTCGGTGGTAGCCGATGAGGTGCGTGCTTTAGCTCAAAAAACGGTATCTGCTACTTCAAGCATAAGTGAGATCGTTCGAAATTTTGATAAGCAATCTAAGCGTATGGGTAGCTTGATGGAGGAGGGTATTAAACTTGCCTCTTCAGGGCAGATAACGGCGAATAATGCTGCTGATGCTTTTAAATCCATTGAGCAGTCGATTGATTTAGTTGTGTCAGAAATTAAGCAGGTCAATGCAGGTATTCAAGCGATTGTTGCCAATTCTACTCAAGTAACTACCCAAGTTGGTCATATACATGCAGTGAGTGAAACCGCCCGTACTGCTCAAAGAGAGATGGCAAAGTCTACTCAAGAGCTGTCAGCGCAGGCTGATTCATTAGGACAGATTAGCCAACGATTTAAGTTATGAATAAGCAGAGGGTACGACTAATGTACGAGCTCAGTTAGGTCTGAGCTTTGTTGTAAAACGGGCCTAATTGGATAAAGTGATAGGAGAGTTAAATCAATCAGTTATTGGCGCTGGCGTCAGTTGCGCTAACAGTGAGGATTTAAAATGAAAAAGAGCTTGCTTACGCTGCTCTGTTTTATGCTCAGCGGATGTTTAGGAATGCCCAAAACGGTGACCCCGGTCGCTGAGTTTGATATCAATCGCTACTTGGGTACTTGGTATGAGATTGCACGATTAGATCACTCTTTCGAGCGGGGGATGAGTCAAGTCTCTGCTGAATATAGCTTTCGTGAAGACGGCGGAGTCTCTGTTTTAAACAAGGGCTTTTCAAAAGAAAAAGCCAAGTGGCATGAAGCTAAAGGTAAAGCGTATTTTGTTAAGTCACCCAATGAAGGCTATTTGAAAGTTTCATTTTTTGGTCCTTTTTATGGGTCTTACGTCATATTTGATCTGGATGCCAATTATCAGCATGCGTTTGTCTCCGGTCCTGATCACTCCTATCTCTGGCTACTGGCTAGAACACCTAGCGTCAAACCAGAGGTTCTAGCACGGTTTAAAGAGATGTCTAAACAGCGTGGATTTAACACGGATAAACTGATTTTAGTTGAGCAAGATTAGTTTGCTCTGAAGCCGGGATTGCTACGCTATAAGCTCCGCTATTCATTTCACGAATTAACAGTAATCGATGCTGAGTTGTGTTAGCGGAAGTAATCCGCTGATGACTGAGTAAACTACTCAGCATTTGCCCCGTGTGTTGTTGGGTATTGGCTAGTTCTTCCGTCAAAATAATCACATCGGGTTGCTCGTGTTGAATCACATCCAATAGTAGTTCGCTCACGGTGTAAGCATTTAGACTATCTGGCGTTGTGATATGTATCCCTTTTTCGATACCGAGGGCAAGGGCTTGTTTTAGTTGAGTTCGTGAGCTGCAACTGCCTATTGAAACTAAGCTAACAGAACATGGATGAGCTGTATCTGTTGTATGGGCTAACTTTTTGGCTTCATTCAGGGCATCCAATAGGTATGCATCGACTACGCGTGTTACCTTAGGACGTTTAGCGACAATGATGATTCTCATGGCGATTCTCTTATTGTTGTAATAACCATTGATCTCTGCTTTTTCGAGCATTGAGTAAAACAGAAAAGTGTCGCAAGAGTTTTGCTTGATTCTAACGAATTGTAACAACTACAGGCTCTGCTGCTGTTTTGGTATACACTCAAACCAATAATAATTAGATGGTGTGTTATGTTGTTTCCATCCCGCTTGGTACAGCGCTTTTTTCCTATCGTGCTAGTCATTATGCTGCTGTTTTTCTCAGCCGTTTACGTCTATTCAGTTCCTTTTATTAAAAATAAAGTCTATGAAATAGAGCTGAACTCCAATCGCCTGGTATTAGATAACGTCTATGCTTTGGCCGATCGTATGTATTTAGATACTTTGCATTACAGGGAGCAGACGCTCGATTCACATAAGCGTCAGCTTAAAGTCATTGTATCGATGGCTGAAGCTTACCTACAACAGGTGTTTACCCAAGTACAAGCAAAGCAGATTAGTGAGGCTGATGCGCGAAAAATGGCGTTTGATATGTTGCGCCATTTTAAAAGTGAAGATGGGAATTACCTATGGATCTCAAACTATAACTACCAGTTTTTATCTCATCCGGATGATCGCTTTCATCAAAAATATGGTTCAGAAAGAACGAACAGCGATGGAGTCATCGTCCTACCTGAAATTGTCGAGTTTGCCGTGGAAAACGGAGAAGGTTTTTATCAATATCGTTGGAATCGACTCTCTGAAAATCAAGCACTCGATAAACTCTCTTATGTGAAAAACTACCCGCAATGGGGTTTTGTTATGGGCTCAGGTGTCTATCTAGAGGATGTGGATGCTGAGGTTGAGCGCAAGAAAGCACAGGCACTGGATGAGTTGCGGGAGAGCTTCAAAGCCCTGCGAGTGGCGAAAACAGGTTATCTGTTTGTGTTTGATGCTAACCGCAATATGTTGATTCACCCCAATGCGAATATTGATGGAAAAACGTTCCATGATCTCATCAACCCAGTCTCTAAGCGCTTGATCGCCCAAGATCTTATTGATATCGCAGATACGGGTAAGGAGCTTTACTACAAATGGGATAAGCCTGAAGAGCCTGGTAATTATGTGTATGAGAAGCTTTCGCTTGTGCGTCACGTTAAAGGGTTTGATTGGTATATCGGCTCTTCTGTGTATGTAGATGAGCTAAGAAGCAGTTCTGAACAGCTCAGTGAACGTATCCTAGTGATGGCCGTTATTGCACTGGTAGTCGCCGTGGCTATGGCTTTCTTGTTTATTTATTGGGTAACAAACCCTATTAAAAAGCTGGCAGATGCAGCGCTGCGTGTAAAGGGCGGAGAGCTGACCGTTACAGCCGGTTTTCAGCGCGACGATGAGATAGGGATTTTGGCGCAAACCTTTGACGATATGGTCGAGCGTGTTCGAGATAACATTACAAGGCTTGATGAAAAGGTACAAAGCCGTACACGTGCCTTAGAGCTGAGTAACCAACAGCTGATTGAATCAGCTGCATTACGAGAAGAAGCGCAGCAGGCATTGGTTTTGAACGAAGAGCGCCAACGATTAATCTTAGATTTACTACCTGCTCAAGTGGCTTATGTTGATACTGAGCTACGAATTGAGTTTGTTAATCGACATTACGCTGAGTCAATTGGCTGTGCTAAGCAAAACCTACCCGGACTCTTTTTAGACCAAGTTAACCCTGATCGCTATGCAACTATTAAAAATCAGCTAGATGAAGCGCTGAGAGGCGAAACCTGCGTTAAGGACTATGTGAAAGAACGAGAAGGCGAAGAGATTATATTGAAACGTCTGTTTACCCCTTGTCGTAATTTACAGGGAGATGTCGTTGGTGTGCTGCTGTTGGCGTTCGATATCTCGGCAGAAAAGAAAGCGGAAAAAACTCTCTACGAAGCGCAACGTATGAGCTCTGTAGGCCAGCTTGCCGGCGGTTTAGCGCATGATTTTAATAACTTGCTATCCATCATTTTGGGTAATTTAGTCGCAGCTACAGATCAGGATGATATTGGCGAAGAGTTACAGCGTTATATTAAGCCTTCGATCAGAGCGGCTAAACGCGGCGCAGATATTACTCACCGTTTATTAGCCTTCTCTCGTCGTCAGCCTTTAGCTCCAATGGCGTGTGATCTGAATGCGTTATTGCAGGATGCTATCAGTTTACTCAGCAGCTCATTGCCGAGTGAAATTAAAATCCAGTATACGCCTTCAGAATTATCGGCACTGCCCTTTATCGACCCAGGGCGTTTGGAGGATGCGATAGTTAATCTAGTCCTGAATGCTCGTGAAGCTATGATGCCAGAAGGCGGGCTGGTGACTATCAGTGTTGCTGAGTTGCAAATAACCTCGCCAACCTACATGGATGAGGCTGTGATTGCGGGAGACTATATTGAGATCAGCATAGAGGATACCGGATGTGGCTTTAGCGAAGAGTCGATGAGGATGGCATTTGAACCCTTCTACACCACCTCAAGAGGAGGCAGTGGATCTGGGCTTGGACTGAGTATGGTATATGGTTTTGTCAAACAGTCTAACGGCTACATACAGATTCAAAGCAAAGTGAATGAGGGCGCCAAGATATCCTTATTATTGCCGGCCATTCCAATCGACACTCTAACGACTTCAGGTAAGCGAGACCCCAACTATACGGTCGAAACTGAAGGAAAATTAGTTTTACTTGTTGAAGATGATGAAGACCTTCGTCAGGTTGTCCGCGCTCAGCTAATGAGCTTAGGGTACAACGTCATTGAAAGTGGTGAGCCAGAAGAGGCGTTGGAACTTATGGCTGTTTTAGAACATCTTGATCTGCTGTTGTCAGATATTCGACTCAACAGTGAGATTAACGGATTTGATTTAGCTGACCGGTTTATTGAGCTATATCCGAATGGCAAGGTTCTGTTGATGTCGGGATATGCCTATGAAGAAAATCAGCGTCGAAAAGGTGCAGATAGATTCGAAATTTTATCAAAACCTTTTAGTATTAAAGACTTAAAAGAACAGCTTATAAAAAATATTAGCTTGCAGGGAGCCTGATGAGCAATCGTAAACTAATTTATATTATTGATGATGAGCCGGACATCCGTAACCTTGTGTGTAGAGAGTTACAAAGTTATGGGTTTAAAACCCGTAGTTTCCCCAGTGGTAAAACACTCTTAGCCGCTTTATCGACCCAAACGCCAGATCTCTGTATTGTTGATCTAGGTTTGCCTGATATGGATGGAATCGATCTAGTCAAAAAGATATGTGGTCAACCGAATCTTGGGGTTATGATTTTATCGGGACGGGGCAGTCCACCTGATCGTATCATTGGGCTTGAATTAGGTGCGGATGATTATATCGTCAAACCCTTTGTGCCGCGTGAGCTGGTGGCTCGAGTAAATAGTTTTTTTAGACGCGTTAAAAAGTCGTCACAAGATACAGATCGCAGCGAAATGCAGTGTGCTTATTTCGCAGGCTGGAAATATAACCCAGCTACACTAACGCTGAGCAAAGGCGATGTGGAAAGCGAATTAAGCTCTGCTGAGCACGAGTTATTAATGCAGCTATTGCAAAATCCGAAGAAGATCCTCTCGCGTGATCAGCTATTGGGTGAGCGAATCTCACCCTATGATCGAAGTATTGATGTGCGCATGTCTCGGGTGCGTAAGAAAACAGAGGTGCATGCCAAGTCATCAGGCTTAATAAAAACGGTCTATGGAGTAGGGTATATTCTTACGGTTGACGTGGAATGGTACTAAACTGATTGGGCTAGTGCGCGGCTTCTGGTATCGTTGCCCCCTTTAATGAACAAGATAGGAAATACACCGTGGTTGAAATAGGCCGAATAAACACTCTCACCGTGATGCGCGAAGCTGATTTCGGTGTTTATCTTGATGGCGGTGAGTTTGGTGGGATTTTACTGCCGAAGAAAGAGGTGCCTGAGGGCTGCAAAGTGGGGGACTCACTTGAAGTCTTTATCCTACTGGACACCGATGATTTTGTAGTAGCGAGTCGTCGCAAACCGATCGTACAAGTGGGCGAGTTTGCGGCACTCAAAGTGGTTGAAGTCAATCGTATTGGGGCGTTCCTTGATTGGGGAATGCCTAAAGACTTGCTACTTCCCTTTGGAGAGCAGCGCAAAGAGCTTGAAGTCGGCCAGAAAGTGACCGTGCGCGTATACTTGGATAACAGTGATCGTTTGGCAGCATCGGCTAAGCTCGATAAGTTCCTAGAAAAAGAACCGCAGGGTTTGAATGTAGGGGATGCGGTGAGCTTGTTCGTTTGTCGACATAATGATCTGGGCTTTTCGGTGATCGTCGATAATCGCTATTGGGCGGTACTTCATCAAAAAGACCTTTTCCGCACGGTTCGATTGGGTCAAATATTACCGGGCTATATCAAGCGTGTCCTTGATGAAGGTAAAGTAGATGTGATGTTAGATAAACCCGGATATGGAAAAGTTGATGCGCTAAGCCAGCGTATTCTTGAAGACTTAGAGGAGAAGGGTGGTGTGAGTCCACTAGGAGATAAAAGCCAGCCCGAAGATATCTATCAAGCTTTTGGTGTCAGTAAGAAAGCTTACAAAATGGCCATTGGCACTCTGATGAAACAGGGGCATATCAAGATTACCCCAGACGGTATAGAAAAGGCTTAACAGATAAAGGCGATGGATAGGTCGCCTTTGTTTTAGCTGCTCAAATAGCTAGGAAGCCTCTGCAGGGAAAACCAAACTGAACGTTGTTTGTCCCTCTTTCGAGACCACACTAATTTCACCGTGATGAGCGGTTACAATCGCTTTCGTAATGGCTAAGCCTAGTCCTGTTCCCTCATTAGACTCTTTCGAGCGGTTTCTATCAGAGCGATAAAACCGTTCGAAGAGATGTGGGAGGTCGTTGCTGGGTATCTCAATGCCGTGGTTAGTGACAGTCAGCCAAATAGCGGGTTGTCTTTTTGTGAGATGGCTAGCCTGAAATATATCGACTCTAATGTTTCCTAAACTTGGCGTATAACGAATAGCATTGGAGAGCAGGTTATTGATTGCACGGCGAACCATCAAGGGGTCACCGTAAATACGACCATGACCTTGCTGGGACAAGGTGACTTGTTTATCCTCCGCTAGCGCGTCATAAAATTCAAACAGCTTTTTTACTTCAACTTCTAGTTCAATCGCTTCATGTGAAGGAAGTATTAGGTCGTTATCGGCTTTGGCTAAAAATAGCATATCCGAGATCATTCTTGATAAGCGCTCATACTCTTCCGCATTAGAAGCAAGAATATCTTGATACGTTGCCGCATCCCTAGGCTTGCTGAGCGCAACTTGCGTTTGCGTCATGAGGTTGCTGACAGGAGTTCTTAGCTCATGAGCCATATCAGATGACAGCTCGGACAAGCGCCGGAAGGCATCTTCGAGCCTTTCTAGCATCTGATTGAGAGCGATAGCCAAGTCCGACATCTCTTCAGGAACGCTCTCAACCGGCATACGTTGGTTCAGTTGATTAGCCGTGACTGTCATCGCTTTATTTTTCATTGTATAGAGCGGCATAAGCCCGCGTTTAGCCGCAAGATAGCCCAAAAGCCCGCTGACTAATGCAGCGATTAATATGTAGAAAGCTAAGGTTTTTTTAAACTTTACCAGATAGATCTGATGGTGGTTAATATTCATTCCTACTAAAACTAGATAGTAGGTATCGGGGTTTTGCGGGTAGGTAAGACGTTGTATAAGCCCTCTGTAGGTATCTTCTCCCGAGTTCCATTGGATGTTACGTGGCGTATTGGTTAGGTCTCGGGTATCACTATCAGCGAGATTAAATGCCATATGGGGTGAGCTATAGAGAGGGGCGCTATCGGTAGGCTGAATCAGCACGCCAAGGTCGATGTGTCCATGTAAGCTCATATCGAGGTAGTAAGGGATGAGCTGAGCCTCACTAGCATTCATAGCTTTTGAAGTGACATGGCTCACGAGGTCGAGTGTGCTTTCGAGTGTTTCTTTATCTTGCTCTAAAAAGTGTTTCTCAATAGACAATGTAATCACAACGCTGAGAAC
>DAIRSP010000072.1:0-13247 GCA_036804365.1 Neptunomonas sp.
CAGGGCCAGCCCCCACGATAACAACATCAAATTCCATCGATTCGCGTTCAGACATAGATGACCTTTCTCGAGTGCCTCAGATTAATATAGGTTAATCCAGCAGGTGGACTAAAAATAAAGTTATGGACGGGAATGCGATTAAAATGCCCACTCTGATAAAGTCAGAAATGATAAAGGGAACAACCCCTCTAAAACTCTCTTTGAGCGAGAGTGATTTATCAAATGAGTTAATAATAAACACGTTCATCCCAACGGGTGGAGTAATGAGTCCCACCTCAACAACGACAAGTGCTAAAATTCCAAACCAGATACCGATATCCTCTGTCGACATGCCGAAGTCCATGCCTACGATAATGGGAAAGTAGATAGGAATAGTGAGCAAAATCATTGCTAGGCTGTCCATAAAGCAACCGAGTATAAAGTAACTCAGCAGCATCAAGCCTAAAATCAAGTAGGGGTTAAGCTCAGAGGCTTGGATGAGTTCAGCGCCCTTAAACGGCAATTGTGTTAGCGCGATAAAGACGCTAAACAGGTCTGCACCAAGCACAATCATAAAGATCATACCGGTAGAAACTGCAGTCTTTAGAATACAAAGCTTAAACTCTTCAAAGCGCATTTTTCCGTGAGTTAGCGCAAGTATTCCGGTTAATACGACACCAACAGCCGCAGCCTCAGTCGGGGTGAAGATCCCAAGATAGATACCACCTAAGACGATTAAAAATATAAGCGTAATATGCCAAACATCCTTGGTAGACAGTAGTTTCTCTTTTAAAGATGTTTTACGTCCCGCAGGTCCTGTTCCTGGTCGAATACGTACATAAACCGCAATGGCTAATAGATAACCGAACGCGGCCAGAAATCCTGGTAAGAATGCCGCAATAAACATCTTGGAGATGTTTTGCTCGGTAAGTACTGCAAAGATGATCAGAACCATCGAGGGCGGAATTAAAATACCTAAAGTGCCTCCCGCAGCCAAACAGCCTGCAGCTAAGCCACCTGAGTAATTATTCTTCTTCATCTCCGGTAATGCGACTTGCCCCATCGTGGATGCTGTCGCCAGTGAAGAGCCACAGATGGCGCCAAATGCAGCACAGCCGGCAACGGAGGCCATTGCAAGCCCGCCTCTTAACTGCCCAACCCAAGTATTACAGGTTCTAAATAGCTCTGTTGTGATACCCGCTCGCGTGGCAAGTTCACCCATCAGCAAGAAAAGGGGAACAACAGAAAGGTCATAGGTAGAAAACTTAGAGTAGGGAACCGTACTTAAATAATTAAGTAGGGGAGCCGTACCAGCAATGAGTGTGTAGCCTAATGCACCACAACCCAGCATTGCGATAGCAATAGGAATACGAAAAGACATCAACACCAGCAGTAAAACCAGCATCGCCATCGCGAGTTCGATATTACTCATGTTTAAAATACTCCCGGGAACCTAGAATACAACTGTATGCGCAGCATAGGAAAAGTAAGATGACGGAGAGTACCGCAGGAATATAAGCCATCCAAACTTGCAACTCCAATATCATGGACTGCTCTTGATATTCATGTGCTTCAATTCCGGCCAACGAGATTTGCCAGACTAACGTGCCTGCCAATATCGTAAAGGATAGATCACCCACTATTTCTAATAAGAGAAGCGTTTTTTTAGAGGCGTGAAGGGTGAAAAAATCCACAATGATGTGGCCCCGCTGTTGATGGCATTCAGGCAGGAACATGAATACGGAAATAGCTAATCCCATCTCTACTAATTCATAATCGCCTTCAATGGATACTCCAGCAAGTGATCGTCCAATAATACTGACAACGGTCATCAGGGCGAGCAGAATCATGATAAAACCTCCCGCCAGTGCAAACTGGCGGGATAACCATGACAATCCTGTTCCTGTTGATAAAAGAATGGATTTATTCATGGTTTTTTAATTACTTCGTTGTACTAGTTTCGTATTTCTTGATCAATGCTTGTGCATCATCAAGTAGCTGCTGACCTGCAAAACCATCTTTAGTCATATCCTTAACCCAGTTATCAGTGATAACTTGCATAGTGGTTTTCCATTTAGCAGTTTCATCTTCAGGCAACGTGTAGAAAGAGTTTCCTTGATCTACGGCTGCTTGGCGTCCCACCATTTCGGATTTATCGAACAGCTGCCCAATATGTTGAGCGAGCTCAATACCAGAGTTTTGATCGATAACGGCTTTTAAATCATCAGGAAGCTTGTTATAGGCATCTTTATTCATCGAGAAGATAAAGAAGTTTGCGTATAGTCCGCGCTCACCTTTAATTTCAGTGTGATGTTTAACCAATTGATGAATTTTCATCGGTTTAACCACTTCGAATGGTAGAACAGCAACACCTATCACGCCTTTAGATAGCGCGCTTGGCATTTGGGTTACAGGCATGAAAATTGGGCTAGCCTCCATAAGAGAGAATGCATCTGACATCACTTTGTTTGGCGCACGTACTTGAAGGCCTTCAAGGTCAGCCATCGTTTTGATCTCTTTTTCACGTGAGTGCAAAGAACCCGGCGCATGCATATGCATAGCTAAAAGATGGACATCTTTCAGCTCATCTTGCATCTCTTTTTCTGCATATTTTTGCAATGCCATACTGGTGCCTTCAGCGCTTGCTGGGATGAAAGGCAATTCAAAAACAGTCGCTTTTGGGAAACGGCCTGGGGTGTAGCCACCGACAGTCCAAGTGATATCCGCAATACCTTTACGTGCTTGGTCGAACAGTTCAGGTGGTTTTCCGCCTAACTGCATAGCTGGGTAAACATCGATTTTGATACGACCATTAGATTCTTTCATCACCTTATCTGCCCAAGGTTGAAGAAACTCTGAATGTGCCATCGATGGTGGCGGAAGGAAGTGGTGGAGTTTGAAAGTGAATTCAGGATCTGCCGCGTATGCAGAAAAGGTTGCAGCAGAGATAGCGAAAGCCGCAACCACACGTTTTGTAAGTTTATTAATACCCATTTTTATTATCCCTTAAATCTTATTTATTGTTATGTATGCAATCAGAGCAGTGTCTTTTTTAAGACGCTTATATTAATGCACAAACTGTTTGCGTATACAACAGTTGTTTGGTTCAATCTTAGTGGCTTTTTTTGCTTAAGTAGTAACCCTTATTTAGGAGTGCGCCATGAAGACTTTTATCACTCAGCATTGTGTCCGATGGGGCGACACTGATCCTACAGCTGATCTGTTGTACCCCTCTTTGTTTGCGATTTTCGATGATTGTACGTGGAGGATGTTTAGGTCAGTGGGAATTTTGCCAACGGATATGGTTGAGAAATTTAGTATTTTCGGTACACCGATGGTCGATACTTCTATGCATGTAGATAACATGCCGCAATGGCAAGACCACTTTGATGTGGAGTCTCAAATTGAAAGTTTTGGCCGTTCTAGTTTTAAAGTGGTTCATCGGGTTTTGGTTGATCAGAAGACTGTAGTTGAGGGTAGGGAGGTACGTGTCTGGGCGGCTAAGTCAGACAAAGGTGACGGGGGGTTAAAAACCGTTGAGATACCGATAGAGGTGAAAGAATTATTTTATTAGTTTTTATTTAAACTGTTGTGTATATAAACAATATGAATTATAAATTGCTTATCTGTCCGGAAGGTAATGCAGGTTGTTAGACTCGTTGCCGCAACGACAACCAAAAATATAAGAGAGGGTATATGAGCGATTTTCAGTTACTGACATTTACGGTTGAAGAGGGCATTGGCCACCTAATGCTTAACCGTCCCGCAAAAAAGAATGCAATCAATGATCAACTGATAGGCGAAATCGAAACGGTTTTTCAAACGTTACCAGATGATGTCAGTGTGGTCGTGTTGTCGGGAGCGGGTCCTGAGTTTTGCTCTGGTTTGGATTTGGCGGAGCATACGGCGCGTGATCCTTACGAAGTTGTTAAACATTCTCGTATGTGGCACCGCGTTTTTGATCGTATCCATAATTCTGGAATTCCAGTTGTAGCCGCCCTGCATGGCGCCGTGATTGGCGGTGGTTTAGAGCTAGCGATTAGCGCTCACGTGCGGGTGGCCGATGAGTCGACATTCTTTCGTTTACCCGAAGGTCGTCACGGTATTTTTGTCGGTGGCGGTGCATCGGTGCGTGTAGGTCGTGTCTTGGGTGCAAGCCGAATGGCAGACATGATGCTGACGGGCCGCACCTATAACGCACAGGACGGGGAGCGCCTTGGCTTGGCACATTATTGTGTAGAGCAGGGAACCGCACAGGCGAAGGCTTTTGAGCTTGCGAAGCAAATTGCTCAGAACTCTCAGTTATCAAATTGGGCCATGGTAACAGGCTTAAGCCGTATCGAAAGTATGTCGATGGATGATGGTTTTTACACCGAGTCGTTATTAGCCGGTATGACCCAAACCAGCGAAGAAGTGCAGGCGCGTATTGGACAGTTTTTAAATAGGAAGAAAGCGAAATGAGTGCATACGAATTATCTGAACAGTCAGCAATGATCTCCAACTATGATGATATCTGGTTAGTCGCGGGCGCACGTACTCCTTTTGATGATTATTGCGGGGTTTTGCGTGATGTATCGCCGACTGATTTAGGGATTTATGCCGCCCGCGCTTTGTTCGATAAAAGCGAAATCTCTCCAGCGGATGTTGATTTCATTGTTGCCGGAAATATGGCGCAAAGTAGTTATGATGCGTTTTTTTTACCACGCCATATAGGACTCTATGCTGGCGTACCTCTGACCGCTCCGTCTTTGTTAGTACAACGCCTCTGCGGAACCGGCTTTGAAGCTATCTTGACTGCTGCGGATCAAATAGCCCTTGGAAAGGGAAAGGTTGCTTTGGTTGTCGGTGCAGAGTCGATGTCTCGTAACCCGATTGCTGCTTATGGTCACCGTGCAGGTTTCCGTATGGGGCAAGTAGAGTTTAAAGACTTCTTATGGGAAGCAACGTTGGATACAGCGCCGGGTATCGGCATGGGTAACACAGCCGAAAATCTAGCGGTGCGTTATGGAATTACGCGTGAAGAAGTCGATACTTTTGCTGCTTTAAGTTTTAAACGCGCAATGACAGCTTGGAATAACGGCTACTACGACGACGAAGTTGTTACGGTAAAAAATAGCGTATGGGAGCTCGACGGTTATAACAGCCGCAGCTTGAAATTAGCTGATCGTGCAGCTGAATTTGGCAGAGATGGCCATGTGAGAGACAGCAGTGTAGAAGCCTTAGCCAAAATTCGTCCAGCCTTTGGAGGTGTTCAAACGGGCGGTAACAGCTCTGCCATTGTTGACGGCGCAGCAGCTGTTTTTGTCGCATCAGGCGAATATGTTCGTGCGCATGGTTTAAAACCTATCGCTCGAATTTGTGGCGGCTCAGTCGTAGGGGTTCCACCAGAAATTATGGGTATCGGTCCTGCGCCTGCAATTAAGTCACTGCTCGATAAGCGAGGCATGAAGGTTGATGATATTGCACGTTATGAAATCAACGAAGCCTTTGGCGCGCAGTATATCGCGTGTGAACGCGAGCTAGGTTTAGATCGTGAGCGAGTAAATACCCAAGGTGGGTCTATTGCGATAGGGCATCCATTAGGCGTTAGCGGTGTTCGCCTGACACATACCGTAGGTCGTCAACTGTCAATGTTTGATGGACAGTATGGTATCTCGTCAGCATGTGCTGGTGGTGGTCAAGGCATCGCCGTTCTATTAGAAAACCCGGCCTAAGGTAGGAGCTTCGTATGAAAATTCAAGGATCACATTTTATTGTTACTGGCGCGAGTTCAGGTTTGGGTGAAGCGGTAGCTCGCCATCTGCATGCATTGGGAGCATCCGTAACTCTAGCAGATATTAATGAAGAGAAAGGTCCCGCTGTGGCCGCTTCATTAGCGGAGCGGGCGCTATTCATTAAAACGGATATCTCCGATGAGGTTTCGGTACAGCAGTGCGTAGCGCAAGCGACTGCGGTAAACGGTCCAATATTTGGGTTAATCAATTGTGCGGGCATTCCCGGTGCGGAACGTATTCTGGGGAAAAGTGGTGTTCACCGTTTAGATACATTTGATCGTGCATTAAGAGTGAACTTGTTGGGTACGTTTAACATGATTCGCTTAGTCGCGCAGGCGATGGATACGAATCAACCCCAAGAGACAGGTGAACGCGGTGTTATCGTGAACACCGCATCCGTTGCAGCATTTGATGGTCAGATCGGTCAAGCGGCCTATGCGGCTTCAAAAGGCGGAGTCTGCGCAATGACACTACCTTTAGCGCGTGAGTTAGCTCGTTCAGGTATTCGTGTTATGACGATTGCACCGGGCATTTTCAAAACCCCTATGATGGATGTATTGCCAGAGGAGGTACAGGCATCGTTAGGTGCTGCGGTTCCTTTTCCACCTCGCTTGGGCGAACCGCGTGAGTATGCATCTCTTGTTCAGCAAATTATTGAAAACTGCATGCTGAATGGCGAAGTGATCCGTCTAGACGGCGCGATACGTATGGCGGCTAAATAGAGGGGCATAAGATGAGTGACTATTTAGCACCGCTCAAGGACATGAGCTTTATTTTGCAAAATATGACAGATCAAGCCGCTTTAATGCAGATACCTGCAATGGCAGAGTTTTCTCCTGATTTGGTCACCGCTGTCCTAGAAGAAGCCGCCAAATTTGCTCAAGGGGTTCTCGTCCCACTCAACGTAGTCGGTGATATTCAAGGCTGTCGTTTCGAGGAAGGTAAAGTGATAACTCCCGAGGGTTGGAAAACAGCTTTCAATCAATTCTGCGAGAATGGATGGTTAGGTCTAGCCCTGCCGGAAGCGTTTGGTGGCCAACAACTGCCTAAGTTTATCTCCATGGCCGTCAGTGAAATGTGGCTGAGTGCAAACTTGGCATTTGTTATGTTTCAGACACTGACTCAAGGCAGTAGTGAAATTCTGCTGAAGGCTGCGAGTGATGAGATTAAAGCGAAATATCTAGAAAAAATGGTCAGTGGCGAATGGTCATGTTGCATGTCATTAACAGAACCTGCAGCAGGATCCGACCTTGGCAGCATTCGTACCAAAGCCGAACCCATGGCAGATGGACGTTACCGAATAAAAGGACAAAAGATATTCATTACTTACGGTGAGCATGATTTAACTGAAAATATTGTTCATCTGGTCCTTGCCAAAACACCGGGTGCGCCTGAGGGCTCGAAAGGGATCTCATTATTCCTCGTTTCTAAAAGAGTGATTAATAACGACGGCTCTCTTGGAGAGCTGAACGATGTGCACTGTGTATCGATAGAACATAAAACCGGCCTGCATGGTAGTCCAACCTGCTCGATCAGTTACGGTGACGGAGACGGTGCGATTGGTGAAATGATCGGTGAAGAGAATCGTGGCTTAGAGTACATGTTCATTTTAATGAATGAGGCGCGATTAAGCACCGGCTTGCAGGGGGTTGCTATTGGTGAGTTGGGTTATCAGAAATCATTAGCCTATTGCCTTGAGCGGACTCAAGGCCGAAATGCTCAGACGGGCCAAACTAATGTGCCTATTATCCAGCACCCAGATGTGCAACGCATGTTGTTAGGTATACGTGCTCAAGTGATGGCTTTGAGATCACTAGGCTATCTGATTGCAGCACGAATTGATCAAGCCGAACATGAAGTCGATGACGAAAAACGCAATAAGGCTAAAATGTTCGTCGCGCTGTTAACCCCCGTGTTCAAAGCGTTTGCGACAGAAAGCGGCAATCTGATGGCGGGTACAACGATTCAGTTGTTTGGTGGTATGGGGTTTGTCGAGGAAACGGGTGTTGCCCAATTGATGCGCGATATCCGCATCACAACTATTTATGAAGGCACAACCGGTATTCAGGCAAATGATCTGATCTTCCGTAAAGTTGCGGCGGATAAGGGGCAGGGCATCAAGGCTTTGCTAGCTGAGATGGAACATGATGCGCATCACCTTGCCAACATAACGGGATACGAAACGGAATCTGACGCATTACTTGAGGCATGCCGTTTTGTGGGCAAAACAGCAGAGTGGATTGTCGAGCATGCAAAGTCTGACGCTTCACAGCTTCTATCAGGTGCGGTGCCGTTTTTAGAGATGTTAGCGATAGTTGCTTCGAGTTGGCAGATGGCAAAACTGATTTGTGCTGCTGATCAGAAACTCTCTGAGGGAGATGATCCCGACTATCACCGCAATCTTAAGGCACTCGGACGTTTCTATTTTGTTCACTATTTGCCGAAAGCCGCTGCGTTGAATGTGACTTTTATGCGCGCCAATCAAGGACTCGCTGAATACCAGTTTGTGCCAGCGAACTGAAAACAGTTGATCCGAACCCTATAAGAATAAAGAACGTTAGAGATTTGTTATGAAAGCATTAGTCGCAGTCAAACGTGTGATTGATTACAACGTCAAAGTTCGTGTTAAAGCAGACAGCAGTGATGTGGATTTGGCGAATACCAAGATGGCGCTCAATCCGTTTTGTGAAATCGGCGTCGAAGAAGCCATTCGTTTAAAAGAGAAAGGGCAGGTCACTGAAGTTGTGGTTGTCAGCGTTGGGCCTGCTATAGCACAGGAGCAATTGCGAACCGCGTTAGCCTTAGGGGCTGATCGCGCCATACATATTTTGCAAGAATCCACGATCGACTCATTGAGTGTTGCCAAACTACTGACAGCAGTCGTTAAGAGAGAACAACCGAATCTTGTCATATTGGGTAAGCAATCTATTGATTCAGATAATAACCAGACAGGACAGATGTTAGCTGCTTTGTGCCAAATGCCACAGGCCACGTTTGCATCTGAAGTTGTGTTATCTCCTGAATTTGTTCAGGTGACGCGTGAAGTCGATGGTGGGCTGCAAACGATCAAACTGAGTTTGCCTGCAGTGATTACTACGGATTTACGTTTGAATGAGCCTCGTTACGCGTCTTTGCCAAATATTATGAAAGCCAAAAAGAAACCTCTTGAGCAACTCAGTGCCGACTTGTTAGGTGTGACCGTGACATTTAAAACACCGGTTCTGAAAGTTGAAGTTCCAGAATCACGCAAAGCGGGTATTCGTGTTGATTCGGTTACGACCCTGATTGAAAAACTCAAGAATGAAGCGAAGGTGATTGCATGAGTATTCTTGTTATTGCTGAACACGATAATACGGTTTTAAAGCCGGTCACGTTGAATGTACTTGGCGCTGCCTGTCAGATAGGTGAGGAGATCACATTACTGGTTGCAGGTTATCAATCTCATGCTGTTGTCACTGCCGCTAAGTCCATTCCTTGTGTAAAGCAGGTGTTGCATGTTGATCACCTTGAGTTTGCGCATGGTATGGCTGAGCCGTTGAGTGAACTCATTGTTTCTTTAGCCTCCGAGTATCAACATATTTTGGCTGCAGCCACGACGACAGGTAAAAACTTTCTTCCTCGTGTCGCAGCCTTACTTGATGTGTCACAGATATCTGAAATTGTAGCCATTGAATCGGCTGATACATTTAAGCGTCCCATCTATGCAGGTAATGCAATTGCGACGGTGCAGAGCGTGCAAGCTAAACACCTATTAACGGTTCGAGGCAGCAGTTTTGACGCTGTGGTCTCAACCGGTGGTGAGGCTAAGGTTTCAGTGGTATCTCAATCATTAAACAAAACCTGGGGTTCTGAGTTTGTTGAAGCATTGCAAGCAGAGTCGGACCGACCTGAATTAACGGCTGCAAAGGTCATTATTTCTGGGGGACGGGGTATGGGCAGTGGCGAGAGTTTCGAATTACTTAACAAGGTGGCAGATAAATTAGGTGCAGCGGTGGGTGCATCTCGCGCAGCGGTTGATGCAGGGTTTGTACCTAATGATATGCAGGTGGGGCAGACTGGGAAAATAGTTGCGCCCGATCTTTATATTGCTGTGGGTATTTCAGGCGCTATCCAACATCTTGCCGGAATGAAGGATTCAGGTGTCATCGTGGCGATCAATAAAGATGAGGAAGCGCCCATCTTTCAAGTAGCTGATTATGGTTTAGTGGCTGACCTTTTTGTCGCTTTACCTGAATTAGAACATCAGTTGTGACTGCTGCTTTGGGTCACTCCTCTGCGGAAAAATAACGACAAAAAATTGTGGCGAAGGAACTCTTATGAATACTGAATTTCACCCTGTAAATGTGGTTGCGCATAACATCGAAGTAACGCCACGTGCCGATGGCACTATGATTGTGAAGGCAACAGAGCCGCTTGAAGTCTATGCTGAAAAAATTACCGATAAATTGGATGAGTGGGCGGTTAAAAAGCCCGATCATTTGTTTGTAGCTCAACGAACTGAAGATCAAATGCACTGGCGTTCATTAAGCTACGCTGAAACCTTGCGGCAAGTGAGGGCAGTTGCACAGTATCTGCTAAACCAAGGTGTCTCTATTGAACGGCCCGTTGCAATTTTATCAGGGAATAGCATAGAGCATCTTGTCATCGGATTGGCCGCTATGTATGTGGGAATTCCCTATGCACCAATATCGACCGCCTATTCCTTGATTTCCGGAGATTTTGGTAAGTTGCGTCATATTGTGAATGTGATGACACCTGGCCTTATCTTTACGGATAATCTAGGACCTTATCGTGACGCGATTGATGCAGTGGCTGCAGATGATTGCCAAGTCGTTTCGCTAGAAAGCGATCATGCGGTTGATGATATGCGCTTTGCCTTTGCGACCTACCAGCAGATGATAGCAACGCCAGTGACTGAGCAAGTCGATATCGCAAATCGTCAGGTTAACGCTGATACGATCGCTAAATTTCTGTTTACCTCTGGCTCTACCGGTATGCCTAAAGGCGTTATTAATACGCAGCGGATGTTATGTAGTAATCAAGAGATGCTACGAAGCGTTTTAGCTTTTGTAAAAGATGAAGCCCCCGTTATCTGTGATTGGCTACCATGGAACCATACCTTTGGGGGCAACCATAACGTCGGGATCGTTTTATATAATGGTGGATCTATCTATATTGATGAAGGTAAGCCCATCCCAAAGGGAATACACCAAACGATTAACAACTTGGCTGAGATAGCCCCCACTATCTACTTCAACGTGCCAAAAGGTTACGAGTATCTAGTGAAGGAGTTTAAAGCTAAGCCTGAAGTGGCTAAAAAGTTTTTCTCCCGTTTGCAGGTTATGTATTTTGCTGGTGCGGGACTTTCGCAGCATGTTTGGGATCAGTTGGATGAATTATCCATTGAAATTACCGGTAAAAAAGTACCGATGTTGACGGGCTTAGGTTCCACCGAAACCGCACCGGCGGCACTATTCGCTTCGGTTGAAGAGTGTACTTCGGGAGTTGTGGGAGTCCCTGCACCGGGCATTGAAATCAAGTTGGTTCCTAATGAAGGTAAGTTAGAAGCACGTATCAAAGGGGTCAGTATTACTCCGGGTTACTGGCGCAGTGAAGCACTGACAGAAAAGGCTTATGACGAAGAAGGGTTTTACTGCTTGGGTGATGCGCTTAAGTTTATCGACGCAGCAAAGCCGAGCCGTGGATTCTACTTTGATGGCCGTGTATCTGAAGATTTTAAATTAGATACGGGAACTTGGGTGAGTGTGGGAACTTTGCGGCCTCGTTTAATTCATCATTTTGCGCCTTATGTACAAGATGTTGTGATCACTGGCCGAGATAAAAGCTTTATTGGTGCGCTGCTGTTCCCAGATATGGCCCACTGTCGGAACCTTGTAGATCATCATGGTGAAGGTCTTTCAGACGAAGAAGTGGTATCGAGTCCGCATGTGAAAGAGGTGTTTCAGGCGTTGCTTTCGACTATGGCAGAGCGGAGCTCTGGAAGCTCAACCTTAGTTAAACGCCTCGTTATCTTAAGTGAACCGGCAAAAATCGATGCGCATGAAATTACCGATAAAGGCTCTCTGAATCAAAATGCAGTTATCGCCAATCGCACTGTAGAGGTTGAGGATATCTATTCCTCGTCACCTTCTAGTCGTGTTATCTCATTATAAGTTGCGGAGAAGAATATGTTTGTTAATACACGCACAGTAACCATTGAATGGGGTGATTGTGATCCTGCGGGCATTGTTTTTTACCCGCGCTATTTTGCTTTTTTTGATGCGTCTACTGCTCATCTATTTGGTGCCGTTGGCTTGAAAAAGATCGATCTTTTGAAAAAGTATGATGCGGTTGGTTTCCCGATGGTGGATACACGCGCTCAATTTAAAATACCCTCTAAATACGGCGATGAAGTGGTGATTGAAACAACCGTCACTGAGTTTCGTAAGAGTAGCTTTGATATTAAACATCGCCTTTTAAAGGACGGTGTAGAGGCTATTGAGTGTACTGAAACGCGAGTTTGGGTCGGTAAAGACCCAGAAAATCCAGATAAAATTAAATCGCGCCCAATCCCAGAGGAAGTCATACGTTTATTGAGCCAAGCTTAGAGACTCATTTATTGACTTAGGATAGTTAAACCTCTCTTGCCAGCATTATATGCTGGCTTTTTTTTGTCGATAAGATTTACATATAAATAAAGGGTAGTGGTATATCTAGGTAAAAAAGGATAGGTAAATTGGAATACTTCACACTGTTTGCTGACTGGTTTGTGTATGATTTGCTAGGCTTGGATGCCCGCACAAAAGTAGGTGATGCACTGCATTTCTTTGTCGAAGATACGACAAAAATTTTTGCTCTACTGGTCGTAATGATCTATTTGATTGCACTATTACGAGCCTCACTCAATATTGAGCGCGTGCGTTCTTGGCTAGTTGGAAAGAATCGTTTTTTTGGTTACTTAATGGGTGCTACTTTTGGTGCTATCACACCTTTTTGTTCATGTTCTAGTATCCCGCTATTTTTAGGCTTTACTTCGGCGGGTATCCCCGTCGGCATAACGATGTCGTTCCTTTTAACATCGCCGCTGATCAATGAAGTGGCGGTGGTGTTGTTAGGTAGTTTGCTCGGTTGGCAGTTTACCTTGATCTATGTCGTGGTAGGCATTTCGGTGGGTGTGCTCGGCGGAGTCTTTCTTGATGTAATTCGTGCTGAGCGATGGTTGCAGCCATTTGCCGCCAAGGCATACGCTGAAGCAAGGTTTGCGGATGTTGAGGTTAACGCGCGCAAGTTGACCTTCGAAGAGCGTCACATTTTTGCTAAGGATGAGTTAATCGACATCGTTTCCCGTGTATGGAAATGGGTATTTATTGGGGTTGGGTTGGGAGCCGCGCTTCATGGTTTTGTACCCCAAGGATGGTTTGAAGCGCATCTTGGTCAAGGGCAATGGTGGTCTGTTCCTGCGGCGGTCGGGCTTGGGATCCCTCTGTATTCCAA
>DAIRSP010000073.1:0-13239 GCA_036804365.1 Neptunomonas sp.
CACTTGAGGGTCCATCGCTAAAGCGCGCGCTATAGCAATTCGTTGTTGCTGACCACCGGATAGATTGCCTGGGTAGGCATCTTTTTTTGCGTATAAACCAACTTTTTTCAGTAACTCTTCGGCGCGGGCAACTGCCTGTTCGCGAGGCTGTTTGAGCACCTGCATAGGCGCTTCTATAATGTTGCCAAGGATTGTTTTATGCGGCCAAAGATTAAAATTTTGAAACACAAAACCGATACGTGAGCGTAAATTTTCAAGCTGTTTACGGTTAACAGCCTCAAGCTCACCGGACTTACCTTTTTTCAGTTGTAGCTCTTCACCACCAATTAAAACCTTACCTTTAGCCGGCTGTTCTAAAAGGTTAATACAACGAAGGAGAGTACTTTTTCCAGACCCACTCGAGCCAAGAATCGAAATTACATCACCATCACGCGCCTGTAAGGAGACGCCTTTTATAACTTCTAGGCTACCGTATGATTTGTGGATATCCGCCAATTCAAGGGCGATTGGAGCATCAGACATAGTATTATCCATTATCGAGCGCATCAGTCTTTTATAGCACACTCTTAGAGTTTACGAGCTATTTTATGATACGCCATCTTATTTCTTATAGGAAATATTTGACCTAAGGGTCTATTTTCCTGATATCCCATCAAAAGGCAATGACGGGACAAAATTAAGCGTAAATGATGTCTGATTATACTAAAAAAATGTCGCCATAACGAAAAAGGGCACTGATGCGCCCCTTTAACTTTCAAACGAAAAGATTAACTTGCAAAGTCCTGCAACAATTGCCTTTGTGCACTAAAGGACTCTTCACCCTCTTCTGGTTTCAATAGCGTATAACTACCATCAGCTTTGAGCTCCCAGCTCTGAGTATTATCTGCTAGATAGTAATCCAATTCTTTTTTGACACGCTCGGCAAGCTTACCCGTGAGCGGGAAACCCGTCTCAACCCGGTTGAGCATATTTCTTTCCATCCAATCTGCACTGGCACAAAAGACATCAGGCTTACCGTTGTTGCCGAAATAATACACGCGCGTGTGTTCTAAAAAGCGACCGATAATCGAGCGGACGGTAATATTTTCAGATATGCCCGGCAGCCCTGGTCGTAAGCGGCACATACCACGAATAATCAGATCTATTTTCACACCTGCTTGAGAGGCTTCATAAAGCGCACGAATCATTTTCGGTTCAGTTAAACCATTCACCTTAACAATGATATAACCGGGTTTACCGCTAGCTGCCAATTTAGCTTCTCGCTGGATCAACTCCAGCATTTTTGCATGCAATGTAAACGGGGCATTATAGAGCTTTTTCAAACGCTGAATCTTGCCCATACCCGTAAGCTGCTGGAATACCTTGTGTACATCCTCACCTATCTCATCATCCGAGGTAAGGTAGCTGTAGTCTGTATAGAGTCGCGCTGTTCCCGAGTGATAGTTGCCTGTTCCAAGATGGCAATAGCGAACCAACTTAGTACCCTCTCGACGAACAATCAACATCGCCTTGGCATGTGTTTTATATCCCACTACACCATAAACAACGAGGCAGCCGGCTTCTTGCAAACGGCTCGCCAAATGGAGGTTACTCTCTTCATCAAATCGAGCACGTAACTCGATGACGACCGTCACCTCTTTTCCACTTCGCGCGGCTTCAACCAGTGCATTCACTATGTCTGATTTATCACCCGTACGATAAAGGGTTTGCTTTATCGCTATAACATCAGGGTCTTTTGCCGCTTTCATAAGCAAATCGACCACCGGTGTAAAGGATTGAAACGGATGCATCAGCAACTGATCAGCCGCTTTCAACGCTTGAAAAACATCCGCATCCTTCTCTTTTTTCAGTTTACCAGGTACGCCAGGGGAGAATGGTGGCCAACGCAACTCTGGTCGCCCAACGAGATCTCGAACCGCCATCAATCGCGTTAGGTTTACTGGTCCATCCACTTTATAAACCTGATCCTCATCTAGATTAAATTCCTTCTTCAGGAAGCCAATCAAATCTTCCGGCGTACGATTATCAACCTCTAGACGCACCGCGTCGCCATACTTACGCGAGTGAAGTTCACCACGCAGCGTACGCGCTAAGTCGTCCATCTCTTCAAAATCGAATGTTAAGTCGGCATTACGCGTAATGCGGAACTGATAGCAGCCTAGCACGGTCATGCCAGGAAATAACTCATCTGCAAACTCATGAATAATAGAGGAGAGGAAAATTAAGTTGTCGCCTCCCTGACACAACTCATCTGGCAGACGAATCAGACGTGGCAAAGAACGTGGCGCAGGAATAATCGCTAACCCTGTTTCACGACCGAAAGCATCCTTGCCATCGAGCTGTACGATGAAGTTTAAACTTTTGTTCACCAATCGAGGAAATGGATGCGCAGGGTCCAAACCAATAGGACTGATCACCGGCACAATCTTTTCTTCGAAATAGGTACGAATCCAACCCTTCTGCTCGTCAGTCCAATCACCACGACGGGCAAAATGAATCCCTTGCTGCTCCATCTCTGGAAACATGATTTCGTTTAAGATGCGATACTGGCGATCCACGTTTATCTGGCAAATTTCACGAATCTTTTCCAAGACCTTTTTCGGATACATCGCATCAGGGCCGACCGTTTCTCGTCCATATTTTAACTGGCGTAATTGATCGGCAACCCGTATCTCAAAAAATTCATCAAGGTTACTGGAGAAAATCAGCAAAAACATCAGCCGCTCAAGCAAGGGATGGCGTTCATCCAAGGCCTGCTCAAGCACACGTACGTTGAATTGCAGATGACTCAGCTCGCGGTTGATGTAAAGTTCAGGCGCTTTGAGATCGACAGGCTCCACCTCAACCGGATGGTCGACTGTAGGTAGTATTTCTCGACTATCTACGAGGGCTTGCGCTGCCTGATTTTGTAAACTTTCTTCGCTCATTGCATCTACCTGTACATTTATCGCAGTTGCCTGCCCAGTCATCTTTTGCTCCAGTATAGTAGAGAGCTACGTTACTCGTTGAGTTGCTGTGCAGCACGCTTCGCGAAGTAGGTCAGAATGCCATCTGCGCCAGCACGTTTAAATGCCAACAAGGATTCCATCATCACACTTCGTTCATCTAACCAGCCATTTTGAAAAGCGGCCATATGCATCGCGTA
This sequence comes from Neptunomonas sp., assembly GCA_036804365.1. Taxonomy (GTDB): domain Bacteria; phylum Pseudomonadota; class Gammaproteobacteria; order Pseudomonadales; family Balneatricaceae; genus Neptunomonas. The sequence goes on from DAIRSP010000073.1 coordinate 3,146, forward strand.
CTCGCCGCTCACTTGGTAAGCAAACGTAGGCACTTTGAATTCATCTTTAACACGGCGAACAATATCCAGATACGGCATGCCAGGTTTTACCATCACCATATCCGCGCCTTCTGCCAGATCGAGCCCTACCTCATGCAACGCCTCATCGCTATTGGCAGGGTCCATCTGATAACTAAACTTGTTACTTTTACCTAAATTTCCAGCCGAACCGACAGCGTCGCGAAACGGCCCATAGTAAGCACTTGCATACTTAGCAGAGTAAGCCATGATCAGCGTATTAACGAAGCCTTGCTCTTCAAGCACTTCACGAATACCGCCAATACGGCCATCCATCATATCGCTAGGTGCCACTACATCAGCACCCGCTTCAGCATGCGACAGCGCCTGTTGAATCAGGGTTTCAACCGTACGATCATTCAATACATAGCCGTTCGAGTCGATGATGCCGTCCTGACCATGTGTTGTGAAAGGATCAAGTGCCACATCGGTTATCACACCGATTTCAGGACAAGCATCTTTAATCGCTTTGACTGCACGCTGCGCCAACCCATCAGGATTAAACGCTTCCTCTGCAAACTCAGATTTAGCCGATGCAGGTGTCACTGGAAACAGCGCCATCGCTGGGACACCTAAGGCATTTAACTCTTTCGCTTCTTTCACTAGCAGATCGATGCTCATGCGCTGCACACCCGGCATAGACGCGATTTGCTCAGTTTCGTTCTTACCTTCAATCACAAAAACGGGATAGATTAAATCACTTGGCGTCAGCTTGTTTTCGCACATCAAACGACGGGAAAAAGACTCGGCGCGCATACGGCGCATACGGGTATCTGGAAAGAAACGCTGGCTATCGTTAAAGGCCACGGCTATATCCTTTTAAACTTAGGTAATTGGACGCGAAAAATATGACAAGAAGATGACAATCAAGCTGTTCAACCTTACTTTTCATCGAATTAGACGCTTTATTTAGTTACATATTAACGCACGGAGGCGGTCAGTGAATATGATAAAGATCATCAACCTTTATCACTTCGCTATCCACCAGCACTTAGCAAGCCAGATCTATCAGTGATAAGCTCGGTGCATCCATCTATGAAATCAAAGGGGCTACAAAAATGAAAAAAATTGCTGTGCTGCTTTCAGGTTGTGGAGTATTCGATGGCTCTGAAATTTATGAATCGGTTCTGACCCTACTACGCCTTTCTCAGCTAGGAGCAGACACCCAGTGCCTAGCACCCGACATTCCACAATTGCATGTGATTAATCACCTCAAAGGAGAGGTGAGTGAAAATGAGCAGCGTAATGTGCTAGTTGAGGCGGCACGTTTAGCCCGCGGTGAAATTATGAATTTAGCCGACGCAAACCCTGACGACTATGACGCGCTTATCATCCCTGGTGGCTTTGGTGCAGCAAAAAACTTGTGCAACTTTGCAATAAAAGGAGCCGACTGCGAAATTAACCCTCAGGTACAAGCCTTTGCTCAAGCAATCCATAAGGCAAATAAACCAGTTGGCCTCATTTGTATCGCTCCCGCAATGACACCTAAATTGTTCGGTGAAGGCGCTATTTGCACTATCGGCAATGATGCAGATACAGCCGCCGCCGTCACAGCAATGGGCGGACAGCATCAAGAGTGTAGTGTGCAAGACATCGTCATCGATGCACAACGCAAAATTGTCACGACACCCGCTTATATGCTCGCTGGTTCAATTGCAGAAGCAGCTACGGGTATCAACAAACTCGTCGAAGCCGTTTACGAAATGGCCTAATCTTCAATAGGCACTGCTTGGTGTTATCTACGCAGTGCATATACAATGCTCGCTTTAGACTCAGGAAAATCATGTTACTATGCCAAAAGCCTGTGCACGACATATTCTGGTTAAGACCAAAGAAGAAGCAGAGAAACTCAGGCAGCAACTCGCAAAAGGAGCTGATTTTGCAGCACTCGCTAAAAAGCACTCAATCTGCAATTCGGCTAAACGCGGTGGTGACCTCGGTGAGTTTTCGCCGGGAACCATGCTAAAAGCGTTTGATAATGTGGTTTTTAAAAAGCCCTTGCTGACCGTTCATGGTCCCATCAAAACTAAGTTTGGCTACCATCTAATAGAAACAATTTACCGCACCTAATCTGTTGCCTTACGCTTCATAAACAAACGATAAAGCAATGGAATGACAAAGAGCGTCAGTACCGTTGAGAATGCCAAACCGCTGACGATGGCCGTCGCGACAGGCCCCCAAATCAAGGATTTGCCCCCCAACCCGGTTGCTAACGACAGCAGCCCAGCAATGGTCGTGAGCGAGGTTATTAAGATGGGAATAACTCGCCGACGAGAAGCATATAGGGTTGCATGTAAAACACTCATGCCCTCATTAAGCCGTTGATTCGCGGCTGAAATCAGCACTATAGCGGCATTTACTGCAATCCCTGCCAAAGCCACAACACCATATAGCGTGAATAAACTGAGCGGGTTTTGAGTTATCCACAATCCAAGCACAACGCCTGTAAAGGCCATAGGCACGGTCGCTAAAATCATAAGTGGTTGCCAATAGCTTGAGAATTGAGTTCCTAAGATCAGATACATCAAACCAACACCGAGTAAAAATAGCATACTGATAGAATCGATACTCTCTTGAATATCATCTAGCTCCCCAGAGAAGTCGAGGCTGATATTGGGGTAATTGGGCTGTAGTTCTTGCTCCCAATGCTCAACTAACCAGCGGTTTGCTTGTACTGTATCCATTCCCCCTTTCTCAATATCCGCTTCAACAGTGATGGCTCGGCGGAAATCATAGTGGCGTATATTGCCAATACTCGGTGCATAATCGCTTGTCACTAGCGCGCTCAAAGGGATCATCTCACCCTGACTATTCGGAATCCTATACTCTAAAAGGGCAGCAACACTTTGGTAGGGCTGAGGCGCAGCATTCACCCTGACCTCAACCTTCTCACCCTGTGATTGAATGTCGCCTACCACTTCACCGTCAACTAATAGTTGAACCGTACGCATGACGCTGGTTGGTGATAGCCCAGCTTGAATAATCGCAGTGTAATCGGGCGTTAATGAGAGTGACATTCGACCCGCGCCCGCATCATCGGTAATATCTTTAATGTCTGGCATTTTTCTGAGCATCGCTTGCATATCGAGCGCAGCCTGATGCAGCTCCTGATAATCATCACCGCGAATTTTGACACTAATAGGCTTAGATACCGGCGGACCACCCGCTAAGCGTAAAAAGGAGATTCTCACCGGTCCTGCAATCGAGGTTACCGCGTCTCGCATACCGGAAATAATCTCATCCACATCACGGTTATCTTTTGATTTTGGCTGCAACCCAACCAGTATTTGCCCATATTGATCACCAAAATAGGGCTCCATCTCCGTGAACATTTGGCCCGCATAACTAGCAACAGATCGGTAATCGCTGTCATTCAGATGCGCCTTCACCTGCAACTCCACCTCTTGTACTTTTTCTAACGTCCTTTGCAACGGCGTATCCGCAGGCATATGGATGTTGACGTAGAAAAGTCGCAGGGGATCTGACGCGAAGAAATCCATTTTTATATACCCTGCCGCAATCAGTCCTACCGAACCACAGAAAAGGGTAAAAATAGATACCAACGTTAATGTTGGACGCCTAAGTGAGCGCAGCAGTGCCCGTATATAAGTTCGCTGAATCGCACGGGTTAACTTTTGTCGAAACAGTTGCATACCGCTCGGTTTATCGAAGCGAATTTTGGCAACTAAAACATGGGCGGGTAGCATCCAAAAGGCTTCAACCAAGGAGATTGCCAAGGCAATGGTCACCACCATAGGAATCACCCGCATGAAGTCACCGAGAATACCGGGAAGCAGCATCAGAGGGAGAAAAGCAGCCATAGTTGTCAACACTGCGGTAACCACAGGTTGTGCTACTTCACTCAATGACGCCAACACCGCCTCCATCGGTTTAACGCCATGCTGTAAGCGGTAATAAACCGCTTCGACCACCACCACCGCATCATCGACAAGCATCCCTAAAACAATCACGACACCTAGCAGAGCAACAACATTCAGCGTCTCACCCATCCCCCAGAGCACCCAAAAAGTACCTGCGAGAATAAAAGGGATACCAATTGCCGTTAGAATCGCGATACGCATACCTAAAAACACCCACGCCACCAGCAGGACTAACAACAATCCAATGCTGGCGTTATTCTGCATGAGTCTTATAGCTTCTCGCGTCGGTACGGTTTGATCATCAATCAACTCCATACGCACACCACTCTGAACCTCAAGGCTATTGCGGCTTTGCATATAGGCTTTGACTTCATCCACGAGATCGATAGTGTTTGCGCTCTCTTTTTTAAGGAGCGCCATAATGACTGCCGGACGACCATTGACACTGGCGAGCTGAGTCGGCTTCTCCTGGGCGCGAATAACATCGGCAATTCGTGATAAACGAACATCACCATCCACGCCTAACAACGGAATCTGTTCTATCTCTGCAGGTGATTCACTTCGTCCCTGTAAGCGTACTAGCCAACTCTGCTGCTCAACACTCACGCTTCCCGCAGATACATCTCTGAACCAGAGCGCCACTGAATCAGACACCTGAGTTGGCGCAATACCAAGCGACTGTAACTGAGCTAAATTGAGCTGCACTTGGATTTCAGGGTCAGAGAGTGCGACAGGATCAACACGATCGACCCCTTTAAGCCGCTCTAAGTCTTTGCGAATGCTGACCGCTTGTAACCGCAAATTTTCATCATTCGATAAGCCAGTAATCGCCAACATGACACTAGGAAACGCATTGGATGATGTTATCTCTAAAATACGCGGCTCTGTTGCTTCTGCAGGTAGTTCGGCCTCTGCGTTTTGAACTTCGCGCCTAATGGTATTTACATGCTTGTCGAACGTGCGCTGATCAATATCCTCAAAGCGCACTAACATACTTGAGATACCCTCACGGCTGTTTGAGGAGACAAACCGAGTATCCGGTAGCGTCTGTATCGCCCGTTCCAGTGGATTGGTGACTCTCAACTCCACATCTTTTGCAGTGGCACCGGGCAGAGCCGTTGTGATCGCAATCCAGTTAAAGTTAACAGTAGGATCTTGCTGTCGGGGCAATGCTATATAAGCCAAAACACCGATCATCAGCACAAGGAAAAAAGTGAGGTTTGCCAGTACGTGATTATTGTAGAAACGACTTAACAACATCAGATTACTCGCTTACCGTCACAGCATCACCATGCTTAAGCACATGTTGCCCTTGGACGATCAACTGGCTTTCTGCAGGCAAGCGAATCACTACCGGCTGCCCCTCTTTGGCTGAGGGAAGCTCAACAAATTCCGCTTGCTGACCCTTCAGCAACATGACTCCCAGCAGCCCCTCTTTATTAACAAGATAGCGAGCAGGCAGTATGCGCTCTGGGGAGGTCCATAGAAGCTCGCCCGCAGCACCCGTCAGCACCTGCGCCTGCTCATCGAAACTCAAGCGCACTTCTTGCATTTTGCTTGCAGAGTTAACCCAAGGCACCACAACCCGCAATGTTAATGGCCAGAGGGTATCCTGCACTTTGAGTTGGATAGACCGAGCTTTTTGAAGGCGCATAACCTGCTCTCTGGATAGCAGCGCAGATACTTCTGCTTGTTCAGTATCTAACAAACGTATCACCGGTGTGCCCGCGCCCAACCAATTGCCCTGAGCAACATCTATAGAGGTCACTACGCCAGAAAAGGGAGCCGTAAGTTGGCAACGCTGGGTATTTTTAACGGCCTGAGCGATAATCGCTTGTTGAACATTTAGCTGCGCTTTTAAACCATCAACTTCAGTTTTGCGCTGATCTAAAAGCTCTTTAGAAGCACTTCCAGAGGATTGTAAAACTTTAACACGACGAGATTGCTGTTCAGCTAATGACAGCTGACTTTTGAACACATGTGCTTGTTGCTCAGCTTGGGTCAGTGCCAACCGGTAGTCACTGCACTCAATATCCGCTATTAAATCACCCTGTTTAAGCTGGTCGCCTACTTGTATATAGAGCTGTTTTAAAACACCCGCGATCTCAGCGCTTAATGTTGCATGCTGTTGATTCACCACCTCAGCGGGCGCTTGAAAAGTGAGCGCCTGCCATACATCAGACAACGATTTTACTTTAACCGGTGTTGCTGCTTGTGTTGATACGGCTAATCCTAGGGTTAAAGCAGCCATCCAAGATTTAACAAATCGCATGCATCCATTCCTTTTTATACAAAAAAGCCCAACAGTATCGCCGGGCTTTTGGGATTTACAGTCGTACCTCTATGCCGCGTTCCCGCATATATTCTTTCGCTTGCGGTATACTGTACTCATTAAAGTGAAAAATAGATGCCGCCAACACAGCATCCGCTTTACCTAAGGTGATACCCTCGACCAAATGATCTAGGTTACCTACGCCTCCTGATGCGATCACGGGGACATTCACTGCTTCCGATATCGCTCGTGTAACGCCCAGGTCATAGCCACGTTTAACACCATCCTGATCCATCGATGTTAAGAGAATCTCCCCTGCACCCAACGCGACCATCTTTTTCGCCCACTCAATAGCATCTAACCCTGTTGGCTTACGACCACCGTGAGTGAATATTTCCCAACGATCAGGCTCACCCTCTGCTGATACTTTTTTAGCATCAATCGCTACAACGATACACTGTGAACCAAACCGCTCTGCTGCTTCGCGCACGAAATCTGGATTGAACACAGCCGCACTGTTAATTGAGACTTTATCGGCACCTGCATTCAACATGGTTCGAATATCTTCACAGGTACGAATCCCACCACCCACCGTCAATGGGATAAACACCTGCGATGCCATACGTTCAACCGTATGAACCATCGTATCGCGTCCTTCATGGGTAGCAGTGATATCAAGAAAAGTGATTTCATCTGCACCGGCTTCATCGTAACGCTTAGCGACCTCAACAGGGTCTCCTGCATCACGGATATCTAAAAATTTTACGCCTTTTACAACACGACCATTTTCTACATCAAGGCATGGAATAATGCGTTTTGCTAATGCCACTTTAATGTCTCCGTAGGATCATTATCGACCCTCACTAGGCTAATTAGGGTTTACCGTCCCAGTTCAAAAAGTTCTTTAACAGCTGCAAGCCCGCCGTATGACTTTTTTCCGGGTGAAACTGCACAGCAAACACATTTTTATGACTGAGTGCCACATCAAACTCAACACCGTAATCACAGGTCGCGGCAACTTGGGCTCGCTGCGCGGCTTTTACAAAATAACTGTGCACAAAATAAAAACGGCTATTATCATCAATTCCCTGCCAAAGCGGGTGATCGATACGCTGTTTCACTTCGTTCCAACCCATGTGGGGTACTTTTAAACGCTCACCTGCGGCATCATGCAGATCATCACCAAAGTAATTAACCGTACCTTCGAACTCAGCTAAACAATCTACACCGCCATTTTCCTGCGAATGTTGCATCAGCGCCTGAAAACCAACACAAATACCTAAAAAAGGGCGTCCTGAGCGAATCGCTTCAGCAACCTCTTTATCGACACCCTGCTTATAAATTTCTGCCATACAGTCACGAATAGCACCCACGCCGGGTAATAAAACACGATCGGCGTTTGCGACCTGCTTGGGATCAGAGGTAACAAGCACTTCAACACCCGGCTGAACGTGTTCCAGTGCTTTTGCTACGGAATGCAGATTCCCCATTCCGTAATCAATTACAACAATACTACTCATTTACAAAACACCTTTCGTTGAAGGCATAACGCCCTCAGCACGTGGATCAAACTCAAGCGCCATACGCAACGCTCGACCAAAGGCTTTAAAAATAGTTTCCGCTTGGTGATGGGCATTAAAGCCTTTGATATTGTCGATATGCAGCGTAACCCCAGCATGATTAACGAAGCCTTGGAAAAACTCCCAGAAAAGCTGCGTATCTAATCGACCGATAGTTGCACGTGTAAAATCACAATTAAAGCTTAAGCCGGGCCGACCCGAAAAATCGATCACAACACGCGACAGCGCTTCATCCAATGGGACATAAGCATTGCCATAGCGACGAATACCGCGCTTATCCCCAACCGCTTGTTTGAAAGCTTGGCCCAACGTGATTCCAATATCTTCCACGGTATGATGATCATCAATATAGATATCACCGTTAGCTTCAATCTCAATATCGATCATTCCATGTCGAGCAATTTGATCCATCATATGCTCAAGAAATGGCACACCTGTATCCGCATTAAACTTACCCGTACCATCCAAATTGATGGAAATGGTAATCTGAGTTTCCAGTGTTTCTCTATTTACTGTGGCCTTGCGCTCAGACATGCTGCTCTCCGCTGATCAAACGTAAAAAGGTATTATATAACTACCTGCCTCAGGATGCACCGCAACAGTAATTAACTCTAGGTTCACATCTTTTATGCATTCTGTTATTAAACTTCGCTAAACTTAAGCAGTTGAGCAAGGTATTTGATATAAGTAACTCAGCGTTCTGTGAATCAGGTAGGAAGGAGTCGTCATGAACAAGCTCATAAAAATAATGTTAGGCGTAGTCGCTCTATGCGTTCTAGTAGTCGTTGCCGGCGGTGCCCTGTTAGGTATTTTCTTCGACCCTAACGATTACAAAGCCGAAATAGCCAAAGTTACCAAAGAACAAACGGGGATTGAATTAACGATTGGCGGCGATATCCAATGGTCTGTATTCCCGTGGCTGGGGTTAACAGTTAACCAAATAAAAGCCAATTACCCTGACCAAGAGACTCTCGCTGACCTAAACCAAGCACAAATATCCGTTAAACTCCCTGCGCTTCTTTCTGGTAATGTCGAAATGAGCAGTGTTGTCGTTGACGGACTAACTCTCAATATTAAGAAGGATAAACAGGGCAAGTTTAGCTGGGATAGCAACACCGCAAAAAACAGTCCATTGGATGCTACACAGGCAACGCCAGAGACCCAACCGGCCACAGCGTTAGCGGCACCGCTTTTCAACATTGAAAGCGTTCAAGTTAAAAATGCAAATATACGCTACCTTGATGAGCAAGCAGTCCAAGAATATCTGCTATCTAACGTAAATATTGAGACAGGCCGGATTGTTAATCGTGAGCTATTCCCCGTTTCTCTAAGTCTTAACTTGGTTGAAATAACCCAAGGAACCAAATCATTAGAGGGTGCAGCCTTTTTAGAAGGCAAGATTAGCCTCGATACTGAGCAACAGAAATACAAACTACAGGAGTTTAAAGGCAACGTTAATGTTCAAAATGGCCAAAACTTTGATGTTAACCTAAACACCTCAGCAACTATCGACCTGAAAAAAAACACGCTTGAAGTCGACACTTGGAGCGCTTCACTCGCCAACTTAAAGGTCAATGGCGAGCTTACAGTCTCTGACCTGAACAATTTGCAGTATAACGGCACCCTCACCGTCGCTCCTTTTGCCCTGAACCCTCTACTTAAATCCTTCGGTTTAGCCGAGGTTAAAACCAAAGATGCGAATGCATTACAACAAATTGGCATCATCAGCACCTTTGCAGGTGACAAAAAAGCCGTCAAGACCACCTCGCTCGATGTTAAGCTAGATCAAACCAATCTTGAGGGAAGCCTTGGCGTTAATTTGGCATCAGGGCGGATCAGCCTGACACTGAACGGTGACCAAATCAGTCTTGATAACTATCTGCCTCCTGAAAATTCCGCTAGCGCCTCAACCGGGTCTACGTCTGCCACTACCTCAAGCAGCGCCAACAAAGAGCGCTACTCTAAAGATGAAATTATCCCTGCGGAATCACTTAAAGCACTGAATCTTGCCGTTGCTTTGCACCTCAACTCAGCCAAATATGACAAGATGAACCTTAAAAATCTCGATCTTGCGGTTGATGCAAATAACGGTTTAATTAAAGCCGATAAAATCAATATGGAGCTGTACGGTGGAGCTGTTAAGAGCAAGCTCAGCATCGATGTTCGTAATGCCCCAGCTAAATTTAGCAGTGAGAAATCCGTTACCGGCATCCAAATAGGAGAGATGCTAACGGCTATGGTGGGTGAAGCCAAAATCACCGGTACGTTGAGCTCCAGCTCTAACGCAACAGCTCAAGGCTTATC
>DAIRSP010000074.1:0-13040 GCA_036804365.1 Neptunomonas sp.
TTATTTGACGACTTGTTCAAGTCAAAATAGATGTGGATGATATTGAAAAAGATGAAAAAAAACCGGCTAAAAATGCAAAAACTGCTTGCAGTTTAACGGCTGAGTCGTAAGGAGTTTTATGAAGGTAAAAAATAAGCGCTTTATAAAATGAGGTCTAAAAATTAGACCTCAGGCAACTCGATCTCTATGTGGGTCTTGGGAATACAGCAACAGGTTAAAATCTCATCATCAGGCAAATCGAGTAAGCTTTCTTGCACATACTCAACTTCACCATCAATCAAACGCACTTTACAGCAACCACAATAACCTCCTCGACAGTTATAAGGGGCAGGTATCTCTTGCACCTCAAGCGCATCCAACAAGGTCGTCTCATACTGATAATAAAATGTATGATGATGATTTACCTTTATCCGTGGAATGGCCATCTTAAATACCTTTTATAGATCGAAGTCATCGAAGTCGCTATCGCCAACTTCATTGTCAATTTGACCCACCAAGTAAGAGCTGATCTCAGACTCTTGAGGTGCGACTTGAACGTTATCACTGCTCAACCAAGCATTCATCCAAGGCAATGGGTTCTGTTTAGCTGGGAAGAGCTCCTCAAAACCTAATGCACGCATACGCACATTCGTGATGTACTCAACATAATCACTTAGAATTTTGGCGTTAAGACCGATCATTGAACCGTCACGGAAGAGATAACTCGCCCACTCCTTTTCTTGCGACGCGGCTTCTATGAAGATCTGTCTCGCCTCTTCGCGGCATTCTACGGCAATCGATTTGAAATCAGGGTCATCCGAACCTGTAGCCAAAATATTGAGCATATGCTGCGTACCCGTCAGATGAAGTGCTTCATCGCGCGCGATCAGCTTTATAATCTTAGCGTTTCCTTCCATGATGGCACGTTCAGCAAAAGCAAATGAACAGGCAAAACTGACATAGAAACGAATGGCCTCTAAGACATTCACAGAAACAAGCGTGAGATAAAGTTTTTTCTTTAAATTACGCATGGTGACGTCGCGAGGAACGCCATCAATTGTGTGAACACCTGTTCCATGTACCGAATAAATGTTCACTAAGTCGATGAGCTCATCATAAAGACGCGTAACCGACTCAGCACGTTTAACGATCTCTTCATTGGTAACGATTTGGTCAAAGACGTCCGAAGGTTCAGTGATAATATTACGAATAATATGCGTATATGAGCGACTGTGAATCGTCTCGCTGAATGCCCAGGTTTCAAACCAAGTTTCAAGCTCAGGCAAGGATACGATCGGCAAAAAGGCAACATTAGGTGAACGCCCCTGCACCGAATCAAGCAGCGTTTGATACTTTAGATTACTTAAGAAAATATGCTGTTCATGATCCGGCATATTCATAAAATCTTTACGATCAGTAGACAGATCGACCTCTTCCGGACGCCAGAAAAAAGACAACTGCTTTTCTATCAACTTTTCAAATATTGGATATTTCTGCTTGTCGTAGCGCGCTACGTTGACATTCTTACCGAAAAACATCGGCTCAAGCGTGGCATCATGGGAACTTGGATTGAAAGTTGAATATGACATTGATAATCGGCTGCAAAATTTACGACGAAATTAAATGCGAAGGCTGATTAAGCACTCAGCCTTCACCACTAAAGTGAAATGCGATTAAAGCTTACAAGCTCCGCCTTCACACCCATCATCCTGTTGGTCTTTAGCACCATCACGCGTGTTATGGTAATAGAGTGTTTTCACACCATATTTGTATGCCGTGAGTAGATCTTTTAAAAGCTGCTTCATAGGGACTTTATCCCCTGGGAACGAGCTTGGATCATAGTTCGTGTTGGCCGAAATAGATTGATCGACAAACTTCTGCATAATCCCAACGAGTTGCAAATATCCCTCATTATTCGGGATATTCCACAGCAACTCATATTTATCACGAAGCTGGGTATATTCAGGTACAACCTGCTTCATAATACCGTCTTTGCTTGCCTTCACAGAGACATAGCCGCGGGGTGGTTCAATACCATTTGTCGAGTTAGTAATCTGAGATGACGTTTCACATGGCATCAATGCAGTCAGCGTACTATTGCGTAAACCGAACTCACGAATATCTTCGCGTAAGGTTTCCCAGAAATAGTGAAGCGGCTCTTCACAAAACTCGTCAACTTCACGCTTGTAAGTATCTATAGGCAGGATGCCTTTCGCATAAGTCGTCTCATTGAACTTACTGCAAGGGCCTAACTCTTTAGCGAGCTGGTTAGACGCTTTAAGCATGTAATACTGAATCGCCTCAAAGGTTCTGTGAACAAGCCCATTAGCAGAACCATCCGAGTAACGCACACCGTTCTTGGCGAGGTAGTAAGCAAAGTTAGTGACCCCAACCCCTAAAGTACGTCGAAACTCCGTTGCACGATGAGCAGCCAAAATTGGGTAATCTTGGTAATCCAACAAGCTATCTAATGCTCTGACGATCAAATCTGACAGATCTTCTAATTCATCAAGAGTCTCTAGCGCACCTAAGTTGAATGCTGACAGAGTACACAGGGCAATCTCACCCTCTTCATCTTTAATATCATTCAGTGGCTTAGTCGGTAGTGCAATCTCAAGACACAAATTAGATTGTTTAACCGGTGCGACTGCTGGGTCAAACGGGCTGTGCGTGTTGCAATGATCGACGTTTTGAATATAGATACGCCCCGTCGATGCGCGCTCAGATGCTAATAAACCGAATAGCTCAACTGCCTTAATTTTACGCTTACGAATTGCGTCATCTTGCTCATACTGTAGATATAGACGCTCAAACTCTTCTTGGTCTGCAAAGAATGCATCATATAAGCCCGGTACTTCGTGAGGGCTGAACAAGGTAATATCACCGCCTTTAATCAAACGCTGATACATGAGTTTGTTGAGCTGGACACCATAATCCAGATGACGAACACGGTTCTCTTCTACACCACGGTTATTCTTTAAAACGAGAAGTGATTCAACTTCAAGATGCCATAGCGGATAGAATAAAGTCGCTGCGCCGCCGCGAACACCGCCCTGAGAACACGATTTAACCGCCGTTTGAAAGTGCTTATAGAAAGGTATGCAGCCGGTATGGAATGCTTCACCGTTACGGATAGGGCTACCGATCGCACGAATTCGACCCGCATTGATACCAATACCTGCACGTTGCGAAACATACTTAACGATAGAACCCGCTGTAGCATTAATAGAGTCTAGGCTGTCACCGCACTCAATTAGAACACATGAACTGAATTGGCGCGTTGGTGTACGCACACCGGCCATAATTGGCGTAGGTAGCGATAACTTAAACAGCGATGTCGCATCATAAAAACGTTTGACATAGCTCAGGCGCGTTTCTTTTGGATAGGCAGCAAATAAGCACGCAGCCACCAGCATATAAAGAATCTGCGGACTTTCGTAGATCTGTCCGGTTACACGGTTTTGAACAAGGTATTTACCTTCCAATTGTTTAACCGCTGCATAACTGAAATTCATATCGCGTGAATGGTCTAGGTAATCATTGAGTTCAAACAACTCTTCACGTGAATAGTCTTCCATAAGATGCTTGTCATAGCGACCCGCTTCCACCATCGCAGCGACATGATCATAAAGATGCGGGGCATCAAAACTGCCGAAGGCACGCTTGCGGAGATGGAAAATAGCGAGGCGAGCAGCCAGGTATTGGTAGTCAGGAGACGTTTCAGAGATCAGATCCGCAGCAGACTTAATAAGCGTTTCGTGAATATCAGACGTTTTAATACCATCATAGAACTGCAAATGCGCTTTTAGTTCTACTTGCGAGGGTGAAACTTCATCCAGACCTTCCGCCGCCCATATAATAACGCGGTGTATCTTCTCTAGATCGATAGTTTCACGACGCCCATCACGCTTAGTAACCGCCAAATCTCTTTGCATAACGATGCTCTTCCGCTCCGTCAGATATAGTTATAATTCCCGGTGAACACACCGCCTAGCGTATTAATGCTTGCTGCATAGCACCATTATTCTCAGCCATATTACCGCTAGACGAGTCAAGCACCTTTCACTACATATACACAATATCTTGTATAGCAGCTTACAGCAGACACTAAATATAGAGATAAGCGATTTCTTTTCAATACTTGATTTTCAGCTTTTTATGTGCCGTTTCTTCACTATCTGGCTACAAGCCTAGAGATGACGGGGAACAGAGCCAGATAACTTTTTTCAAAGAATTTTTTTCAAAAATCACTCCGGTTTCTGTTGAAAGTTTCATGTGAAAAAATGCAAAAATAAGTGCAAATAATCATTTACAAAACGATCTCAGCAAACTAATATACGCGCCCTTGATGGTGAGGTTCCCGAGTGGCCAAAGGGATCAGACTGTAAATCTGACGCGCGAGCTTCGGTGGTTCGAATCCACCCCTCACCACCATTCAAGTCCCCTCTTGTATTTTTGCTTTTCCAATTCAAATCTTAAGTACTATCGTCTTTCTGTAGTTTTCGATTATAATTCCGATAAATATAGTCAACTATTAAAGAGTACTTGCCATGCGCCTAGCTGATGCTGAAAGCCTAATGCTAAATATTGGTATCCTGATCTTTTCCGCCTTTATCTTTTTTATCATTTACGATTTAGCCAAACGTTCGAATGCTGGCAAATTTGGCACCTTTATCCTCTTTTTTGCATTGGGCCTAGGCTTAGCCGCTTTCATTTTGAAAACCGTCGTGGTTGAACTGATCGGCGGTGGTGTTTAGCTACCCTCGCTTTTAACACCTAGTGACTTACTCTGTTTAGATTCAAATTCAAGCTCAACCGCTTTGCCAAAACCCGCCACATAGCGAGCGGACTTTGGCGTTAACGACATTAAAACAAAGTCTGGCAGGGTTCTTAATACACTGATGGTATTGCCCAAACGCTGTTGCATCGCATCAAGCAGCCGCTCTCGCTCTTCAGTGTCAATAATCTGTGCTGCGATAGCCTTCATAAGCAAACGCTCGCGTGCAAACAGGTTTTTAGATAAAGACTCATCTTTTATTACCATGAGACTAACCGCTGAGTGGCCTAACAGATGTTGAGTATGGCTAGCGAGTTGGCTAATAAAAATGTACAGCACTCCCTCATCAAATAGATAAGGTGCATAACTAATATGCGGAAACCCCTCTTCATCAAGTGTCGCTAACTGCAGCGATCGACATTGCTCTAACAGAGACTCACATCTGAGAAACCACGCTTGCGGATCATTTAAAACATCAGACATTTGAATCCCCATTAGCCCGTTTATTACGTATAATAGATTTTTTGTTTATATCAGGTTATTGAATCATGGAACAGAAAGTCATTCGAGTTGGCTCATTAGAAATTGGTAACGACAAACCAATGGTACTCTTTGGTGGCATGAACGTGCTCGAATCGAAGGACTTGGCACTCCGTATTGCAGAGCATTACGTTAAGGTCACAGATAAACTCAATATCCCGTATGTATTCAAAGCCTCTTTTGATAAAGCCAACCGCTCCTCTTTGACCTCATTTCGTGGTCCAGGTTTAGACGAAGGCTTACGCATTCTTGAAGAGGTCAAAAAAGCCTTCAACGTGCCATTGATCACCGATGTCCATGAACCTTTCCAAGCCGCACCGGCAGCTGAGGTATGTGACATTATTCAACTTCCCGCTTTTTTATCTCGCCAAACAGATTTAGTCGCTGCGATGGCAGCAACCGGCGCTGTAATCAACATCAAAAAAGCACAGTTCTTAGCCCCGCATGAGATGAAGCATATTCTGCATAAATGCGAAGAAGCCGGTAACTCAAGATTGATTCTTTGCGAGCGAGGTACTGCATTTGGCTACAACAACCTAGTGGTCGATATGTTGGGCTTTACCCAGATGAAAGAGTTTGGCTACCCTGTTATGTTTGATGCGACACATGCCCTTCAAGTACCGGGTGGACGTGCTGACTCAGCAGACGGACGCCGTGCTATGGCTGCGCAATTGGCTCGTGCGGGTATATCACAAGGTATTGCAGGGCTATTTTTAGAAGCGCATCCTAATCCTGCTGAGGCGAAATGCGATGGTCCTTGTGCACTTCCTCTGGATAAGCTCGAACCTTATTTAGCGCAGATGAAGGCGATTGATGAGCTTGTGAAAAGCTTCGCGCCGCTAGAAACTGACTAAACGCGGCGATTACTACTTAACCATTTGCCTGAGCTTGTCTATGATTAGATAAGTAATATCTGTAGGCTCAGGCGATGGACTCTTCACCTTTATCACTTTACAACGCGCTCAACGAAGGACAGATCATTGGTCCTGAGCATCATCGCTTTAAATTATTGGGCAATCCTCTAGCGCATCCGCTGGGTAAAATTTGGCAGGCTGAAGACCTGAGCACGACCCCGACCGTTCACGTATCGGCATTTATTATCAGGCCTGAGCTAACTCAGCAAAAAAGCTTTATTAACGCTTTTAAAAAACAGATCATTCAAGCTAAATCACTTGCACACAAACACTTATTGCCCATCTATGGACATTTCGTGCATCGCGGAGGTTTACTATTTTTTACGACCGAAGCGATCGAGGGGCTGAGTCTTGCCTCTTTAATCTCTGAAAAGAAAGTTACACAACTTAAAGAAAACCAACTGAGAGGCTTACTGCTTCAATTGGCATCTGCAGCCGATGCTTACCTGCAGAAAACCCGTTTAGCCCATGGCTCGATCGCACCCGATTGTATTTTCATCAACAAAGAGAGCGGCGTCCGACTTCTGCCTTTACAGCCCCAACTATTACTTACAGAATTCGCTGAAAACACTACCCTTCAATTTCAATATAAAGCTTACCAATCTAGCGACAGCTTCGATCCAGACCACAAACCACTCCCAGCCGATGATATCTATACTCTCGCTGCTATAGCTTATGCGGTGCTTACTGGCAATCCCGCGTACACCAATACAGAAGAAGTGGACCGCATTACAAAAACACTTAAGGCACCCAGTCAACTTGATAATAAACAATGGGAACTGCTGCGTAATATTTTAGCGGTTAACGCATTAAACCTACCCAGAAGCGCTACAGACCTCATTAAAGCCTTGTTTGAAAAAGAGCCACCCCAACCTGAAGTCATTAATGAAAGCTTGCCAGAGGGTGCTAGCAATGCTGATAGCAGCCCAGGAAAAGATGCCAGTCGTATTAAAATTAAAATCAATTCTCAATTATTACTTAACGCGGGTCTTTTTATCACGGGTGTTGTTCTCGGTGTTTTTATCAGCCTATGGTACTTAGGCAATCAACAACTTGAGATGATCGAGCAAACCAACCGCTGGAAAGAGCAAGCAGATATTTGGAAAACAACGGCAAATGATCAGATGAAAACCATCGCTCTGCTCAATGAAAAAATTGCTAACTCCGCGCAAACAACAACACCAACGCCTGCTGGACAACTTCCCTCGACCCCACCTAATGACAACTTTGAGCACTTTAAAGATATGTTACAAGATGGCTCTGAAGGACCAGAAATGGTCTCGCTACCTGCGGGACAGTTCCGTATGGGAGATCTTAATAATTTAGGTGATGACAACGAGAAACCCATTCAAACGATTGCCCTGCCAACGGCTTTTGCCCTCTCTCGATACGAAGTCACCTTTGCTCAATACGACCATTACGCAACGTTGACCGGAAAAAAACTACCAGATGATAACGGCTGGGGACGCGGCAATCAGCCTGTTATCAATGTTTCATGGCAGGACGCCAAAGCCTATGTAAACTGGCTAGCCAAACAAACGGGGCAGGCTTACCGACTCCCCTCTGAAGCCGAATGGGAATATGCTGCGCGCGCAGGTTCGGACTCTGCTTACTGGTGGGGGAATGAACTTTCACCGGGTCGCGCAGTCTGTGATGAGTGTGGTACCGAGTGGGATGGCCTCAAACCCGCGCCCGTAGGGTCAACACCGCCTAACCCTTGGGGACTGAATGACCTCAATGGAAATGTGGATGAATGGGTAGAGGATTGTTATGCAGATAGCTATCAAGGCTACCCAAGCAACGGCCAAGCACGTAGCCTAAGCCGCTGTGAGTTTAGATCAATGCGCGGAGGATCATGGTTTGATATTGGCCGTGTTATTCGCTCCGCTAGCCGCTACCGCCACCCTTCCGAAGCGAGCCGCAACACCTGGGGATTCCGCGTGGCACTGGATCTTCAAAACCCATAAATTGCCTATTCAAGGAGAGTATAGATGCGTTTAATTGCGGCCTTACCGCTGATCGCCTTCAGCTATTGCCTGAATGCTTTTGCGGCCAACAGCTTAACACTGAGCGCCGAGGATAGAACTGATTTGGCGTTAACACTTTACACTGACAATTTAGCTTTTGTTCAAGACTCCCGTACATTACCCGCTTTAGCCAACGACCAAACCACCCATTTATCGGATATCAGTCGGTTGATGGAAGTTGAGTCCTTGCAAATTCGCAATGCTGGGAAAATTAAAGAGCAGACCCTTAATCAAGCAACTGTCAGTTTTAACACGCTACTTGAACAACATATAGGTAAGCGAATACAGCTTAAAAATGATCAAGCATCACAAGCCGACCCTTTATACGAAGGGATACTATTGAATGTCGAAAATAATACGGCGCTCGTCAAAATTGATCAACGAATTGAAACGATACCTCTCTATAATCAATGGCGGATTATTTTCCCCAACATCTCAGAAGATCTGTTACTCAAACCTAGCTTAACATTTAAAACCGAGGGCACTACCGAGTCCCAAACCAGCTCCTTGAATTATCTAACGCAAGGCTTGAGCTGGAAAATGGATTACGTTGCCACCTTCAACGACGATCATTCAGCTTTACTTTTAGACGGCCTAGCCTCAATGAGCAACAATACAGGTACTGACTTTAACAATGCCCGAATCCGATTATTGGCTGGAGATGTCAACCAAAGTAACGCACCTAGATTTCGTGAAAAAGTGCTGATGATGGCAGCTGCCCCAGCGGAAAGTGATAACCAGGTTGCACGCGAGTCCTTGAATGACTTCCAACTTTATACCCTACCTAACCGTGTATCCTTAGCTGATCAGCAGCAAACCCAAGTCTCCTTATTGCATGCCGAAACCATTAAGGTCGACTCAAAGCTGCGCTACAACCTTTATATCCATGGCGAGTTAGACCAAACTGAAGATAGGATCAAACCGGACTCTTTCATCAGCTTTATCAACAATCAACACTATGGCATTGGGGAGCCCTTACCAGCTGGACAGGTTCGCTTCTTCTCACCAGACAAAAAGGGCGATTTGCACTTTGTTGGCACCGACAACATAGGACAAACTGCTATTGGTCAACCGGTAGAGTTGACCTTGGGTAAAAGCTTTGATGTCACCATAAAAAAACAACAAACGGATTATCAAGCCTCTTATGATGGATCGGTGGTTGCCTACGAACTGCGTATTAAAAACAGCGGTAGCACAAACCAAGAGATTGAGATCACAAGCCAGTTTGGTCAACCATGGAAATTGGTCAGCAGCTCAACAAAACCGAGCGCAGAAAGCGCTAGTGAAGCTAAATGGACAGTAAAGCTCCCAGGAAAAAGCGACACGGTACTAGCCTTTCGTGTGCGCATTACACCGCGTAAATCATAGGATTTAAAACTTACCGCGTAGGAAGAGATGGCTGAAGAGATTGCCAATACTTTAATTGGGTTTCATCAGGTGCTCTTCCTAATCCGCCATTCTGATAAATATTGATGAGTTTTGAAATAGCTAACACGTGCCCACTTTCGGCAGCTGCCGTATAGTAGTTCAGCGATTTTTCCTCTGATGGGCTAAAGTAATGTTCGAAGCCCTCTTCATAGATACGCCCCATTTGGTACTGAGCTTTGCTATCGCCTTTGTCAGCCGCTCTTTGCAGATAAATGGCACCTTGGATCTTGTTTTCCACACCCTCACCGCGAAAGTGCAAAAGATGTCCGTATACTGATAGCGCATCTTGACTACCATTGTCAGCAGCAAAACGAAAAACCTTCATTAAGAAGGTATGCTTTTTAGGGGACTTTTTAAAAAGGGAGGAACGAAATGCCCAATAAGCGAGGAAAAATATTCCAGGAGCTAACCATTTCACCAACGTTTGCATCAACCTCACCTCTTTATTTTAGGTATCTCTAATATAAAAGATAGCCAGACTAGATACAATCTCGCTAACGATTAAAGGTCTCTAATAACTCGGTTAACGCTAACGGACTCACCGGCTTAGAAAAAAGAAAACCTTGAAACTCATCACACTGACGATCTAATAAAAAGGCGGCTTGGCCTTCATATTCAATGCCCTCAGCAACCACTCTTAAGTTTAAAGAACGCGCCATCGAGATAATCGCCGTCGTTAAAGACTCATCTTCCGCGTTACCGGGTAGATCACGAATAAAGGTACAATCGACCTTCAGTGTATCCAACGGGAAACTACGCAGGTAGCTAAGGGATGAATATCCTGTACCAAAATCATCGACTGCAATCCGCATGCCTAAACGCTTTAAGGCCATCAGCATTCGCTGAGTTTTAGAAACATCATCCATGATTGCGGTTTCTGTTAACTCCACTTCAACCAACGCTGGTTCCACATCTACCTGCTGAATAACCTTTTCAATCTGTTCGGGAAGTTGTGGATCGCGGAACTGAACGGCACTTAAGTTGATAGACATAATAAAATAGGTGTGTCCTAGCGCATACCAATCTTTAAGCTGCTGACAAGCAACTTCAAAGACCCACGCACCCACCTCTTTAATGACTCCAGCCTCTTCCATAATAGGAATAAATTCAACTGGAGAGATTTCTCCGAGTAACGGATGATCCCACCTTAAGAGAGCTTCTGCGCCAATAATTTTTCGAGAGAGTGCATTAACTCTCGGTTGATAAACCACTCTGAGTTGTTTATCGGCTAAGGCTCTGCGCAACTCATTCTCTATCACCAATCGACGTTCAGTCGATTCATTCATACCAGGATCATAACAACGGGCTACATGACTCCCCTGTCGCTTAGCATATCTCAATGCGTTTTCAGCGTTTCTGACCAATAGCTCGACTTCTGAGCCACCATCAACCACAAGCGCATAGCCAATACAGGCGGTAATATTAATTTCATGGCTATTAAATAAATGTCCTACTGATAAAGCATCGAGCATTGCTGCTGCCACTTTGGCATGTTGTCGATGTGTCGAGGTACAACACATCATGATCGCAAACTTATCACCACCCCATCGACACACCTCACCTTTCAGGTCATGCGCTGCGGCGATCTCCTGCTGCATAAACGTTTTGATTCTATGCCCTATTTCCACCAAGAGTTCATCGCCTACTCGGTGTCCATAGATATCATTAATGCGAACAAAGTGATCAATATCAATCAAAAACAAAGCCGTACAACGAGTGCCGCGGGCACATTCGAGCATCATATCTTCAATGGCAACCGAAAATGACTCGCGATTCTGTAGCCCGGTTAATCGGTCATAACGCGATAAGTATTGAATCTTTTCTTCGGCCTTAACTCGCTCCGAAATATCTTGAATAGTTCCTTGAATCGCTAAGATAGTATTATCAGTAGACCATTCAAGTTCAGACTGAACATGTAAAACTTTGAGTTCACCACTTAGCCACTTAACCCTAATCTCAAGACTAGAGGGTAAACTGATAGGTTTATTGATCGCCCGCTCGATAATGCCGTTCACAAGGGTTCGGTCATTTTCAACGAGCCCTTCCAGTAACTCAGCTCTGGATGAAACCTGTGCCCTACGCAAACCAAGCATCTTGGCGAGTTGCTTAGACATGATCCCCGTATGACTCGACAGATCCCACCGCCAATAACCAATTTGAGCAATTGACTGCGCTTTTTCTAGTCTGGCTTCACTGTTCGCTAGTTCAAGCATTGCATGGGTGGCGCGTAACAAAAAACGCAGACGTTGCTTAAGAAGTAACCAATTGATCGGTTTGGAGATAAAGTCCATAGCCCCTGCTCGATATGCCTCCTCGATTGAATAGTCTCCCTCCAAGCCTGTGACCATCAAAACAGGGATATTCTTTAACAGAGCTTGTGCTTTCAACGCTTTACAGGCTTCGAACCCATTCATAACAGGCATATCGACATCGAGTAAAATCAGATCGGGAGTGTCTGCTTTAGCACACTCCAACATCTCCTGACCATTCTCAGCTAACTGTACTGAGTAACCCATTTGACGAAGATAGGCTGAAGCAACCATACGTATGGTGGGATCATCATCAACCACTAAAATGTTTTCAGCACAATTGGTCTCGACCACTCAGCCTCCTTGGCCTATTACAACATTTTAAGAAGTCGAACTTTAGCTGTACTATTAGCATCAAATAAAGCCAGGTACAACTCATCTAAATCATCGGTATGATGCTCACGGCAGCCATATTCAATCTGCCGACTAATTCCAGAAACCTTCTCTAACCCTAAATTGCCACTGCTCGATTTGAGGGCATGAGCTAATCGCCGAATCTCCTCAAAATCTTTCAATTTAATGACGTCTTGCAGGCTTTTCAAAATCATTTCGCTATTAGCAATATAAGTATGAATAAGCGAATTTAAAAGGGGTGATCCATCTTCATCTTCTAGTTCGCTTAACGAGTTCAAAATAGCGGTATTGATATCCTGATTATGAAACTCCATCTTGGGTGTAGTATTTTCAGATAGGTTAGAAATAATCTCGGGAACCTCTTTGACGGCTAACCAACGCATCAACATTTGATGTAAACCTACCCGGCTAAAAGGCTTACTCAGATAATCATCCATGCCATTACTTAAATATAACTCTCGATCGCCATCCATCGCGTTTGCTGTTACCGCAATAATTGGCGTGTAATGCAACTTTTTACGTAGTTCCTCTTCACGAATACTATTCGTTGCAGTAATACCATCCATCACGGGCATTTCGATATCCATCAAAATAAGCTCAAATTTTTTCTCTTGCCATTTTTGCAGTGCTTCAATGCCGTTGATAGCAGTATCTATTTTGCACCCTATCAGTCTTAACAAACCGGAGGCTACTTGCTGGTTAACTAAATTAT
>DAIRSP010000075.1:0-13030 GCA_036804365.1 Neptunomonas sp.
ATGCCGCTTACTTTTGATGATAACAAGTTAGTAACTAATAACTGTCTTGATTAGGCATATTTAATGGTAGTTTTTAGATATTATTAGTATTCGTATAATATATATTATGTTAAATGTATATTATTTTGCATAAGACTCCTCTTTTTGTGTGGTGCCTGCTTACGTGGGATTTTTAGATGCTAGAAATGCTCAAGAATGGGATTGTAAATGCCTACAAGCGAGTCTATTTGCAAGATTACGATAATAAACATTGTAATCATTAAGTACATTTAATACATATTTTGTACTGTTTAACGATACTATTTTGCTTATGCGTTTTGGCGTGGGTGTCTATAAATATGCCAGTTACCTCCTCTAAATAGGACTTCTTCTTCGAGATGAGCGCCTACAGCTAAAGCCAGCTGGATTGATGCTTGATTATCTGCATGTATAAAACTAATCAGAGAAATGTCTGATAAGTAATCAAGCCCTGTTTTTTGGACGGCTCTAGCTGCTTCGCTTGCGTAACCCTTGCCCCAGTATTTAGGAGCTAATGCCCATTTAATTTCGGGACTGGGCCAATCATTAGGGAACCAAAAACCTGCTGTACCTAATACGCTGCCACTCGATTTCTCTTCTATGGCGTAAGGACCATATCCTTTGATTTGCCAGTGACCAATCATGGTGCACATCGTTCGCCAAGTTTCACCTTCTGTAAACTCACGACCAACGGTAAACTTTGTCGCCTGTGCAGAGGAATAGTAATGATGAAGAGCTTTCCAGTCTTCATCTCTAAACTGTCGAAGTAATAAACGCTCGGTTTCAATCTGTTTTGGAACGCTATCGCCTCTTATGTTTCAAAAGCAGCAAGCTTGTGACAAATATTATAAGCTTCGTGATGGGAATTAACCTTTAAGCATTAAATCATATTAGTAGGTAAATGATGCAATCTTTTGATTTACGTCTAGCATTGGCAAGTGATGAGGGTGTGATGCATGAGTTTTTGATGGAGCATGGTACCAATGAATGGAATTATCTCCCTGCTGACGGTGTGGCGGCTGAGTTTCGCGATATTGCAGACGGCCGTGCTTTTGCAGTCCTAGCCGAGCATGATCAGTTACTGATGGGTTTCGCTATTGTTTATCCAAATATGATCCGTTTTCCCGATTTTACCTCCCCTGCTTTGCCCGCAAGCTCTGTTGGCTATATCGCTGAAGTGGTCGTGCATAAAAACTGCGCCGGCAAAGGCGTGGGTGCAGCTCTTCTTGAAGAGGTAAAGGTTGTTTTGTTACGCCTTGGAATGACAGAGGTGAACATTGACTGCCATGAAGAGAATAAGGCTTCGCGAGGCATGATGCGAAAAGCCGGTTTTGAAGAGCTTGCGCTGTTCCCCGATCATGATCGCAGAACTACTGGCACCCGTAATACATGGGTGGGTCGTTTAGTATTGTCGAAGAGTTAGTATTCCCATTAAGAAATAAAGCCTATAACTTTCAATGTTATAGGCTTATCTCTTTAGAGCTTAGTTGCTATTTGGCTTGTAGCGTTCGAGCCAATGCGCGTACGGTGCAGGAAGTACCCAGCTTGGTTTATCGAGCTCTAAAGCTAACGCAGCTTGATATGACCAATGTGGATTGGCGAGGTGCGCTTTGCCGATCATGACTAAATCCACCTGCTCATCCTCGACAACTTGGTTTGCATAGCGAGGGTTATCAAAACCCCAGGCTGTCGCAACCGGTAGTCCCGCTTCCTGTTTAATCCGTTGCGCAAACGGAGCCATAAAAGGGGCTGATCGCCATGGGATATTGGCATTAAGCGTTGAGAAGCCCATGCTGACGCTAACCATATCTAAACCCAGTTGCTTAAACTGTTGGCAGAGTATTACTGATTCTGCGAGGGTTTCTTCATCGCGTCCATCGAACTCAATAACGCCAAAGCGAGCCGTTAAGGGTAAATGAGATGGCCATACTTCTCTGACAGCCGCGACAGTTTCTAGTAAGAATCGACTACGACCAGCGAGATCGCCTCCATACTGATCTGTGCGTTGATTGGCATGCACTGAGAAGAAGCTTTGCCCTAGATAGCCATGTGCAAAGTGAAGCTCGAGCCATTCAAATCCTGCTTCAAGCGCGCGCTTGGCAGCCGCTACAAAGTCAGCTTGCACGCGTTGAATATCTTCTACGGTCATTGCTTTAGGCACTTTGGGTAAGTTGGCGCCAAATGCGACGGCTGAGGGTGCGACCGTGTCCCAACCTTTATCGTCCGCGATGTGGTTATCGCCCTCCCACGGGATATTGGCACTCGCCTTTCTTCCTGCATGAGCGATTTGAATACCCGGCACCGAACCGGCTGCTTTGATGCTGCTAGCGACTTTTGCTAGCTCTGCAGTTTGTTCATCATTCCATAGCCCTAGACACTTAGGTGTAATGCGCCCTTCAGGTGCTACACCGGTCGCTTCAACGATAACCAGTCCAGCTCCGCCTCTTGCCAAACTGGCATAATGATGCAGATGCCACTCATTAACTAAACCATCTTGCGCCATGTATTGGCACATTGGCGGGACGACGATACGGTTTCTGAGAGTGATATCTTTCAGCGTAAAAGGTGAAAATAAAGCTGACATGGAGGTTCCCTATTCGGTTGTATAGTGCGCAGTATATAAAGTTGCCGTCCTTAAGTGATGAGCAATTTTGGCAAAAGTGTTATGAAGCAAATAATGGAATTACTTGATCTGTTGGCTCATTAATTGTGCGCCATCGCCATAGCAGACATCTACGGGAGCGTTCAACGAAACAAACCCCATTTTTTGCCAAAATTCGACAGAGCTTTGTACCGATACCAGCAGAATATGTTTATACCCCGCATTTCTGGCTAGGCTGATAAGCTGCTCTACCATCTGTCGACCCACACCTAATCCTTTTAAGCGTTTTGATACGGCCAGGTCATGTAAAAAAAGCTGTTCACTCTGCTCACATATTGGCAGAGGTTCAAATAGCTTAGGGGGCTTGGGGCTACTCCAGCTGTGCGCTAATAGATAAGCAGCGATCTCGCCGGTAGCGACTCGGTAGATTAGACAGCTATTAGGTGATACCTCCCATTTACGTTTTAGAACATCCGTTTCTTCAACAAACTCAGTGCCATAAACATCGGCTTGTAGTTCGGCGATCTCATCCCATGAATCGGTATGGTTAATGAGCGTAATCTGCATAGGGCGACTCGGTTAGATTGTATCTTTTGCTAAATCATACACGGCTTTAATCTATTTTGGGGTGAGATATTGCGTTGTTGCATGATAAAGCTAAAATACTGTACTTATATACAGTTATTGGTGCTTAGCCATGCTCACATTTATTCCATTAAAAGCGCAGGCTGGTATTACCGGCTTTGAGTCCCCCGCTGCTGAGTATACCCAGCTCTCTTTAACCTTGGATCAAATTCTAATTGATCATCCATCAGCCACCTACTTGGGCGTTGTAGAGGGAGAGTCAATGACGGGTGTGGGTATATTTCCACAGGATATTTTAGTGGTATCGCGTGCCGAAAAGGTCATGTCGGGTGACGTCATTGTTGCGACGCTAAATGGAAATTTTGTCTGCAAAATAGCGGACACTAAAAATATGCAACTGCTCTCCTCTGCTAAAGGGTTTCATACCTATCAGCTAAATGATGGCGATGAGTTTATTGTCGAAGGGGTGGTGACACGCTCCATTCGGATGCACCGGCCCTTTAAGCGAGGACTTATCTGATGTATGCCCTGTGTGATGTGAGTGCAATGTATGCGAGTTGCGAAAAGGTATTTGATCCCAGTATTCGTAATAAACCGGTGGTGGTGCTTACCAATAACGATGGCTGCATCTGTGCAGCTTGCCCGATTGCCAAGCGTTTAGGCGTGGGTAAAAAATTTGTGCCCTACTTTACGATGAAAGATCAATTGAACGCTGTAGGTGCCGTGATTCGTAGCTCAAACTATGAACTTTATGCTGACCTTTCTCAGCGAATGATGGATACCTGTGCGCGTTTTGCTCCGCATCACCACATTTACAGCATCGACGAATGCTTTTTGTATTATGGCCAATATCAGCCGTCCGAAGGTTGGCAGGCGCATGCAACCCATATTCGCAAAACTGTCTGGAAAGAAGTTCGGTTACCGATAGGTGTTGGCGTGGGGGCGACACCAACACTAGCGAAAGCTGCAAATCATGCTTCTAAACGTATTGAAGGGTTTAGAGGTGTCGCGGTCATTGATCATGAGACAATGCGTCGCAAAATTTTGATGCAGATGGATGTTACGGATGTCTGGGGTATCGGGCGACGCTTAGGCCGACGCTTGCATGAATTAGGTATAAAAACGGCTTGGCAGCTGGCCTGTAGTAAACCAGCATTGATGCGTAAACACTTTAGCGTGTTGGTCGAGAACACCGTGCATGAGTTGAACGGCATCACGAAACTGTCATGGGATGATGTACGTGCACCTAAACAACAGATCTACTCCACCCGCTCTTTTGGAAAAAGAGTCACCAGCAAAGAGGTGCTGCAACAAGCGCTGCTTTCCCATGTTACTATCGCTGCGAGCAAGCTACGTCGTCAGAATGGGCTTGCGAAAACGATGCAGGTATTTGTGAGTAACTCTCCGCATGATGAAACGCCATTCTATCGACAAGCCTGCTTACACCGTTTTGAAGTACCAACCAGCGATACCCTCGTTATTGCAAGGGCCGTTAGCCTGATGATAGACCAGCTCTATCGAGCCGGTGTTAGATTTTATAAATGCGGCGTGGGGCTAGTTGAGCTAGTTGACGCAGCAGGTTATCAGACGGATCTATTTTCCATATCATCTGACAATCCAGCGTTGATGCAGTGTATGGATCAAATCAACAAACGCTATGGGCGCAATACATTGCATATTGCAGGCCAAGGGATTGAACCCAAATATGCCATGCGCCGTGCGTTTTTATCCCCCCAATACACTACGCGGATCGCTGATATACCTAAAATATTCTGCAACTAAGTAGATCGCTTTTCAGCTGACCATCAGGTTTATTGCTGATCTATGTAGGGTGAGATATTGCGTAACATACGCTCAATGTATTCATCCTTTTCGCCAACGGGCGCGACATAGTGCATAGCACTTTTAGCCGCCTCAATGCCCTCTAAGCGCGCCTGAGCATTGAGCACCAATTAACTGTCTGCTTGGATCCAACGTGAGTTGAGCCATGAGCCACTACATCTCGTGTAAGCATGCCACTGCCTACTAGTACCACATCCGCCCTGCTCACTTCAGAGAGCGGTGCTTGGATGTTAATGACAACGCCATTCATGGAGGTGGCTTGCTCACTAGGGCAAATAATAGATACGCGCCAATCTGGCTTTTTGATGCGATTTAGGATGCCGAGTGCAATAAGAGAGTCGAGTTCGTTAAAACCGTCGAACGTTAAAATGGCAATATGCATGGCTCAGAGGCCTCATCATTAAAAAATGCTCTCATCTTAGGTAAAACTCATATATCAATCAAAGGATTGCAATGCATAGTTAAGTTATTATCAAGGGTGGCAGATAATTCAACAGTCGCCGTGGATGCAATTAGAGAGTACAGAGAAAATATTGAGAGTTATCTAATTAACTCTATGTTCGGAAGGGTTGAGAAGATAGTCGCCGATTAAAAAAGGATGTATATGTACGAGTTCACCCGTTTGTTCAGACTGCACAACAAAGGCGATATGACTCACACCTTCTTCAATTTTTGCAAGAATTTCATAAGCTAAGTCTTTGTTTAAAAGTCGCTTTCCATCTTGATAATAATCTGCTTCTAGCATGATAAGGTCGCCCTCTTTAAGGCTGTACCAAAAAAACTCAGATTCAATCAGTGCTTCTTGCTGGATATCATGGGTCAAGCTTGAACCACCCCGTGACGGATCGCAAGATGAACAAGGTCGGTGTTGCTACTCAGCGAAAGCTTTCTCAAAATGTTTGAACGATGAGCATGTACGGTTTTATTACTCAAAAACATCGACTCTGCGATACTTGAGGTAGAGTTGCCTTCAGCAATCAGTTTAAAGATCTGTAACTCGCGCTTAGTCAGGTGCGTCAATGGGCTGGATTCTTCTTCACCACCATTAATTACGGCTTTGATATTCTCGGAGAAATACTGACCGCCGGATGCGACTGTAATCACCGCTTGCGCAAGATCATCCGGTGCGCAACGTTTGGTTAGATACCCTTTAACGCCTGCTTTAACTAAATTCGCCGGGTATGGACTCGTTTCCCAAACAGTCAAAACGATGATTTTGGCGTCTGGGTCATGAGATAGTATGCGGGTAATGGCTTCAATGCCGCCTTGTGCTGTAGTGGCTTCACTGGCTTGGTCATCGCTTGGCATTGAAAGATCCATAATGACGACATCGGGCTTTATTTCTTTATAGATTTCAAAAGCCTGTAGGCTATTATTCGCTTGAGCTATGATTTCTATTTGGGGATTAAGATCAAGAAGCTGTTTAAAACCTGCACGAACAATATCGTGGTCATCAACCAGTAGAACCTGTGCCTTTAGCATAAAACTATTACTCGGTGGGTTACCTTCTGATACCTAAAACACATAGGACTCAACAGCAGTTAATTCTTAAAAAAATCTGTATCTGAATCTGCGCCTATATAAGCATCGCTACTATCAACATCTAGTGCAAACACCGATGCTTGCGACATATCTTTACATTTCGCAGGGTAAGCGACAAGTTCATCGCTATAACCCACTAGTCTAATACCTTCTTGTTTACAGTGTTTAAGTACTTTCTCTAAGGCTTTGATAACAGCTAATTGTCGATCGTTAAACTCTTCGCCACCTATGTCGCTGCGGCGCTTTCCGGTAACTTGACGGACAACGTAGCCTTGAGAGTCCACAAGCTGAATACTAATGCCGGTAATCTTTTCTTTTACTAATAAGATCTTGGCTTGGGCAAAAGCATGCTCGTTCAAGCAATTAACAGCATCGCCGTGCGCGCAACGCAAGAGTGCGGCCTTAATCGTGCTCGTGTCAGCATCTGCGGGTAAATCAATGTCCAAAATTCAGTTCCATAAAGTAATATAACATTCTGATTATGAAAGACTACTTTTTGCCAGAGAAAGCTCGGCTTTGCAATCAGAGTGTGCTTTAAGGGCATCATCATAACGAGCATCTTGCTGCGCGATGACTAATTCTAAGCGATGTTTTTGTTGTATTGCTTCACGCTCAGTAGTAATTAAACGCTCGCGCAAAGCATCGCACTCAAGTGACTTTTCTTTAATAAGCTCTTTTAAATCGTTGTTTTTAGAGGCGCTAACTTTTAATTCTACTTTAATGTCAAATAGCTGCTGGTGGAGCTTAGCGGTATCCGCGGAGCTGCCGGTTTGTTGGCTACGCTGCTCTAATAGTTCAAGCTGCTTGTTGGTTCTTTTCAGATCATCCTTTTCGGATTGGGTGCGAATGAGCTGAGTTTCTGTGCTGAGTAGTTTTTGGCTGAGATCCGTATGCTCACTACGAAGTTGATCGCATTGAATACGCAGCTCCGTATTTTGCCCCTGGAGTTGATCGATTGTTTTACGCAACTGTTCGGTTTGTTCAAGCCCCAGCCCTTTCTGCTGCTCAAGAAGCGCTGCCAGTTCATTGCGCTCTTTCTGCAATGCATGATGCGCATAGGCTAATGCTTGATCCCAAAGCTGATTGGCTGCAGTAATCACCGGATCGGGAAGCTCAGGATGGGAGTCTTTACGTTGAATGCGATCAGATAGTGAACTCCACCAGTCATTTAATGCACTGTTAATGGTGCTGAGACTGCCGCGCCCGATACGCTCACGCACATTTTGCTGGGTAGGACGAGTGCCTTCTTGTAATAAGGCATCTGCTGCGTCGAATACTTTTTCTCGAGTGTCTGTTTTTTTTGGCATAAAATACACAATACGTATTGTTTGATACGTATCATATCCTCGGTTTTGGTTTATTACAGCAAAATTTATCACAAAACCGAGTGTTTTTTAGGTTCTCCAGAGAATGCGACTCCCTATTTCAGAGCTGCTAATGTCAATGCGAAGGGGGATTTGCTCTTTTAACTCAGAAACATGAGAGATAATCCCTATCATCCGCCCCGTTTGTTGTAGATCCATCAGTGTGCGTATTGCCAAATCGAGCGATTCTGGATCTAAGCTACCAAAGCCCTCATCTATAAAGAGCGTATCAAGCCTAATGCCCCCGGCATAAGCTTGAACCACGTCAGAAAGGCCCAGTGCCAATGCAAGTGCGGCCATAAAGCTTTCGCCGCCCGAAAGTGTCGCGACCGCCCTCACCCTGCCGGTATAGGCATCTTCAACTTCAAGATCTAGGCCCGAGGCACGATTGCCCTTGCTGCGATCCTCTTTTCTTAATAGACGATACCTGCCTTTACTCATGCTCAATAACCGCTGACTTGCTTCCATTAAGACATCATCCAGCAATACACTTAATACAAAGCGCTGCAAACTCACCTTACTATCATTATGTCCATTAGCGATATCACTCAGCGTACCGACTGTTGCATACTGCTGTTCCAGTTGAATCGATTTGCTTTTTAATTGCGCCAACTGAGTTTGGGCGTTATTTAAGAGAACATAAAACTCATGCTTTTGCTGCCAAAGTGCCTCAACTTCTTCTAACGTGTTTTTTGCTGCAACTAACTGATCGGTTAGGTCATCTATATTGGGCAGTGATGCATCGCTCAACTCATTAGATAGGCTCTGAAGTGCTCCCTGATTCTCGGAAACTTTTTCTTGGTATTGATTGATAAGAGCACGGAGTGTGCCTCGCTGTGCAAGATCAGACAGTGCATCAGTAAACTGTGCTAACGATGTGAAGCGACTCTGAGTGAGGGCGCTGTTCCATTCAGATTCTGCCGCAGAGAGTGTTGCTTCATGCGCTATTAATTGCTGCTTTAGTAACTGTAAATTAGCAGTCAATTCATCGAACTTAGATTTAGCTTGCGCATGCTGCTGTTGGATCGATTGAATTTGCGTCACTAAGTTTTGAATAGCGTTATTTTTATCCAGAATCGCTTGTTGCAATGCGCGATGCTGTCTTAAATCTTCAGGAATATCGCGCTCTAATCGCTCAATATTATTCTTGCCGATAGCTAATGTCTGCTCTGCCGTTTCGCGTGTTTGTTTTATCGCATCATATTGAGACTGTAATGGGTCTAAGTCAGCTTTTAGACGCTGGTAATTCTGCTCAATATTTTTGAGTTCATCTTTACGTGTATGATGAGCTGTGAGCACTCGCCTGCCATCTTCAACACGCTGCTGCATCTCTTGGAGCGACAAGGAGTGAAGTTCGCCTAGTAACAGATTATCGCTAGATATTTCTTTAGATAGTGTTTCTATTTCATTGTTTATAAAGCGATAGTTATCCCTTTCTGATTGAAGCTTGTTGCTTGAGTCCTGAGCGATTTGACGGGCCGTTTCTAAATCAGCTTGCGAAATATCTAAACCAGCAGACGCCGCCGGCGCTGGGTGCGAGTGACTTCCACAAACAGGACAGGCCACACCCTCTTCTAATTGAGCAGCTAAAAGAGAAGCCTGCGCTAAGTGCCATTTGAGTGCTAATTGATCGGCTTCTTTATGATGCGCTTCGGCAAGTAATTTGAGTTGGGTTCCCTGTGCTTTGGAGGTATGAAGCGCTTGCAGTTTGAGCGCTAGGCGTGATTCATGTTGAGTGATTCGTTGCTTAATCGTGCAAAAGTGGGTATCACGTTCAAGACGAGAGGCTAGATCAGCGTTTTGTTCAATCTCATCTCGTCTCTGTGCTAGGTCTTTCTCTTGGGTTTCTAAGCTCGCTTTAGCACGATCAATTTGTTGCTTTATTCGCTGCTCTTGCTCTAGGTGGCGATGGGCAATTTTTAAATGCTGATCGATCTGGACTCGCTCCTGCTGCAACTCTTCAGCTTTAGCAACGAAACCCTGCAGATGGACTAGCTGAGTATTTAATGTACTGATTTGACTTTCAATCGTTGGTATTTGGGTTAATGCTTGAACTGTCTTGGCAAGTAATGGCTCATGGATTGTTAAGTTATTAGCCGCACTCGAGATATCCTGCTTAAGTTTGGTGGCTTGAGCCGTCATCGCGACAAAACCCTGATAATCAGGCTGCAACCCTGCAGCTTCTTCGAGTTCTTGTAAGCGATTCTGCTGTGCTTTAATCTCTGTCGCTTGCAGATTCAACTCGGTAGCGGTTTGCTTAAGCTGCTCAAGTAATGCGAAACGCTTTATTAGCGCCTGAGCACTGTGAAGGTTTTGAGTCAATTGCTCGGTCACCTGTTGCTGCTGGACTAGCTGCGCTTTAGCTTGAGAGGCGACTTGGCTATGGGCTATCACCGCCGCATCAAGCTCTGCTTCAGTTTCAAGATTAACACCGCTTAAATAAGCCGCTTTTTGTTTACTGAAAATATCCAGTTCACGACGAATACCAGCCGAACGTTCTTTTAATTCATCTTCTAAACGTTTGTAAATATGCGTTTGAAATAGTTGAGAAAATATACGTTCTCTGTCTTTTGAATCTGCCGTTAATAACTGTCGAAACTTACCTTGGGGTAATACCATCACTTGTCGGAATTGATCCGCATTCAAGCCCAATATTCCCTCTATTTCACGTGTAGCATCGGTAACCTTGCTCGATACAATGATCCGTGTAGGATCGTTGTTTTCATCTAATTCCCAAAGCTGAGCTTCGGCGGATTGTTGGGTATGCCCTTCACCACGGGTTTTAGGTCGGAGCTGATCAGGTACTCTACGAATACGGTAGCGTTTATCATGCAGCGCAAAACTAAAGATCACTTCGGTTCAGCGGTCAGGATTTGCTAGATCGGAACGCATCTGCCCTCCTTCACGCTCATCCCCTGTGGTCTTGCCATATAAAGCAAAACAAATGGCATCTAGTAGCGTTGTTTTACCCGAACCGGTTGGCCCATTGATTAGGAAAAGCGGTTTATCTCCGAGCCGGGAAAAATCAATATCCTCTTGTTCAGCAAAGGGACCAAAAGCGCTCATGGTAAGGGTTAACGGATGCATACAAAGCCTATTGTGAGTGAAGTTCTTTTAGAAGGTCAGCAATATATTGAAGCTGTTCTTGGCTCGGCGGTGTGTCTTTTATTTGCTCAAAAAAATCACTGAACATACTTAGCTCACCTTGGCTTAATTGTTCGCGTTTAGCCTGTTGAGAAGGTGATGCAGCCATCAATCCGGGGCGCTCGATATGCAGCACATTAGGGTACACCTCACGTAATTTACCCATAATGTCATGGATCGCATGGGTGTCTGTGAGGCGGACGAGCAGATAGTCCTCTTTGTTGGGGTCAGTCTGCGCTAAATGTAAAATCTCTTTAAGTTCGCCTGTCAGTATCCGCATATCTCGTGACGCGTTTAAAGGGCGTTGCGTAATCTGGCTTACCCCCTGACTATCGAGATCGACTAAGGTGACAGATTTAATCTGTTTCTCTTCTGAAAAAGAGTATTTGAGAATAGAGCCCGAGTAACGTATAGATTCAGTGCCGCGGTACTGTCGACCATGGAGATGACCTAAAGCAACGTAATCTAAAAAGCGAAAATGCTGATCTGATACTCGGTCTGCCCCGCCAATTGAGAGCGGTCTTTCAGATTCACTTTCTTCTCCACCCTGAATAAAACAGTGGCTTAACAGCAGGTTCCTTTCATTGGAGTTATGCTGCTCTTGGATGAGGTTCAACATAAACGCCATAGCTTCGTCATGGGTTGATACATCCGCCGAGTAGAGTTGCTTTACTTCGCTAGGATCACAATAAGGAATACCATAAATATTTACCGGCCCGTATTGATCGTGCAGCACCACGGGTTGAGTGATGTTTTTAAGGTCACTTAAAATATGTAAACCGCTTAAAGACATAGGTAAAGAACCAAAACCTAAGCGTTCGCCGCTGTCGTGATTTCCTGAGATTAACACGACGGGAATATTGAGTTGATGAAAGCGATTGAGCGTTAGATTCAGCAGATTAACGGCGGTAGCCGGCGGCACTGAACGATCATAAATATCGCCAGCAATCAGTACGAGATCCACCTCATCTTCAGCCGCTATCTTTACAATTTGATCAAGCACATAGGCTTGATCATCTAGCAGGGAAACGTTATGAAACTGACGCCCAACATGCCAATCGGAAGTGTGTAGTATTTTCAAAAGAAAATCCTTTATCTCATTGAAATATAATTATTAATCATCACACTCAGCTTTAAATAACTCTCTAAAAAGTTGAAAGTCTTGCATGCTGATGGTTTGAGGCGGTTTAACAAAATCGGTGACTAACTTATCAAAGCATTGCTGATAAGGGTCGAGTGCGACACGTGTGCTATCTCGGAAAAACTCCACTCGCGCAAAGCCCTCTTTGTTCTCTAAGAGATCGTAAGTTTTGGTGACCCGTCCGATACAGGTGGTCGCTCGATTATCTAACTTACCTTTATATCGTGCATTGAGATCTTTAACCTCAGGTAAGTTGTCATCCTTTTTAGGCTTACCGATACTCATAAGAGTGGCAGGGTTAACCGTTAGATTTACTTCTAACAAAGACTCATTGATTAATTCAGCGGATTGAATACCGCCGTTGCATCGATCCCCCGACTCTTCGATACGCGTTAGGAAGTCACGAGAACCAGGCGATCTATCAGGCAAACGACCAATGACATAGACAGACGAATCAGCAACCTCTTTTTTGGTTTTATCATGGACAAGCAATAACTCTAGGCTGCCATCAAGGGTGCCGAGTGGCTTGTAAATAATAAAACCCTGTGATTGGCCGTAGAGGTTGTTTGGGCGCTTTGCGAGATAACCACCGTCCGGTAAACGCTTGACCTCGGTGGTTTGCAGTTCAGCACAGTCAAACATATCTAAGGCGCCCCCATTCGCTTGTTGCTGTCTAAG
The DNA here is from genome assembly GCA_036804365.1 of Neptunomonas sp. Lineage (GTDB taxonomy): Bacteria > Pseudomonadota > Gammaproteobacteria > Pseudomonadales > Balneatricaceae > Neptunomonas. The sequence goes on from DAIRSP010000075.1 coordinate 12,917, forward strand.
TTGTTCAAGGCATAATGGGTGAAACTCTGGTATAGACGCTGGTCCTTCATAGGTATGTGCTGCTTGGCTCAGTGTTGAGATAGGCAGTAGAGTGGATACTAATGACAGTGTCGC
>DAIRSP010000076.1:0-13021 GCA_036804365.1 Neptunomonas sp.
TATATAAGGAGAATAAGATGCTAATTCATCGAGATAAATCATGCCTTCTGGTTGTTGATATACAGGATAAACTGGTACCCGCCATTCATAACAAAGAGCTATTAATCGAAAATAGTAAGTGGCTCATCGGCGTTGCCAACGTTCTGAATGTTCCCGTTTTAACATCAGAACAGTATCCGCAGGGGTTAGGAGGGACGGTTGCAGAGTTAAAGGCGATGGTTCCAGCAGATAGTATTATGGAGAAAACCTTCTTCTCCTGTATGTCTGAACCCTCTTGCAACAAGATGATCAACGACCGCCGCCCTGACCAAGTGGTCATTATTGGAATGGAGGCGCATGTCTGCGTATTACAAACAGCTATTCAGCTAAAACAACAAGCCAGAGAAGTATATGTGGTCGCTGACTGCGTATCCTCACGAAACCCTGATGACAAAGCCTATGCTTTGGAACGTATGCGCGCCAACGGTATTCACATTGTTACTCGGGAAATGGTCGCTTTTGAATGGATGCAAAAATCAGGAACCGAGGCTTTTAAGAGAATAAGCAAAGAATTTCTTAGATAGCCTAGTTTAATACTCAGGTTTCGTTTTTAGGGGAAAATAACGACATTTTAGAAATTGACAAAACTTTCCCCTATAAAAAAACATTTTTTTAAAAAAAACATCCGGTATCTAACTATTAAAATTCTCCGCTCAAAATAATTGTAAAAAGCGTCACTTTTGAACGGAGTTTTTAATGCAAGAGATAGTCGATTCCCTTAACAACATCATCTGGAGCCCAGCGCTCATCTACCTGTGCTTAGGTGCTGGTCTATTTTATTCAATTCTTACTCGTTTTGTTCAAGTCCGGTTATTCACTGAGATGTGGAAACTGCTGTTCTCGGGTAATAGCTCAGATAAAGGGATCTCCTCTTTTCAAGCTCTTGCTGTCTCCCTCTCAGGCCGTGTTGGTACAGGTAACATTGCAGGCGTTGCCGCAGCGATTGGGTTTGGTGGCCCTGGTGCAGTTTTTTGGATGTGGGTTGTGGCCTTTTTAGGTGCAGCTACGGCGTATACCGAGTCAGCATTAGGTCAAATCTACAAAGAAGAGCATGAAGGCCAATATCGCGGTGGTCCAGCCTTCTACTTCGAAAAAGCCATGGGTCAGAAATGGTTTGCTTGGATTTTTGCCATTGCGACAATCATCGCGTGCGGTCTACTCTTACCAGGTGTTCAATCAAACTCCATCGGTAATGCAGCTGAAATTGCATTCGGTACGGGCGAAATTATTAGCACATCCGTTGGCGACCTAAGCTTCACTAAGATTTTAACCGCGATTGCTATTGTTCTGATTTTAAGCTTTATCATTTTTGGTGGCGTTAAGCGTATCGCAAGCTTCACGCAAATCGTGGTTCCTTTTATGGCACTCACGTATATTGTTGTCGCTTGCGCCATTGTGGCACTTAACTTAGATCAGCTACCAGGCGTTATCAGCCTGATTTTTGAAGATGCTTTCACGCCTATGGCTGGATTTGGCGCAGCGATTGGATGGGGCGTTAAGCGTGGCGTCTACTCTAATGAAGCGGGTCAAGGTACAGGCCCTCATGCCGCTGCGGCCGCAGAAGTTGACCACCCAGCGCAACAAGGTCTTGTTCAAGCATTTTCGGTTTATATCGATACGTTATTCGTTTGTTCCGCTACCGCATTTATGATCCTTATAACCGGTGCTTATAACGTTCACGGTATGGCTGAAGGAGCATTTTTAGTCCAGAATTTAGCAGCTGATATCGCGGCCAACAGTCCTGCATTTACTCAAACCGCTGTTGAGCAAGTGTTACCAGGTATAGGCAAACCCTTCATTGCTTTAGCCCTGTTCTTCTTCTCCTTTACGACTATACTGGCTTACTACTACATAGCTGAAACGAACCTCGCGTACCTAAAACGCACATTAGCCCTGCCTGGCTTAGACTTCATATTGAAAGTCGCACTGCTCGCATCAACCTTCTACGGTGCAATTAAAACAGCCAACCTTGCATGGGGCATGGGCGATGTCGGTGTTGGTTTGATGGCGTGGCTGAATATTGTGGGGATTGTTATTATTTTCTTCCTATCAAAACCTGCGATAAAAGCACTTAAAGATTACGAAGCGCAACGTAAAGCCGGTGTCAAAAACTATACTTTCGATCCTAAGAAATTAGGTATTAAAGGTGCAGACTTCTGGGAAAAGCGCCTTAAGTAAATCCCGCTTAATTCGAGTGCTCAGTAGAGATACTGGGCACTTTTCTCTCCATTCCGGCAAACTAGCTTTTAGTTTTTACCTCTCCAATTTATAAAGCATTCAGCGCTTATAAGGTGTCATGTCCTGCGTCTTTCAGGTAAATTACCTTGCATACACTCCCCTAAAATTAAATTGATTAGCAGTTTTAAGGCAATATGGCAAAAATTTTTTACTTAATGGGCCCTTCTGGGAGTGGTAAAGATGCCATTATCTCTGGCTTACGTCCTCACTTACACCATGATGCAGGCATCATGATCGCTCATCGATATATTACACGACACTGGCAATCGGGTGGCGAGAACCATATCGAACTCTCTACTACTGAGTTTAATTTAAGAAAGTCCCTCGGCTTATTTTCATTGTCATGGGAAGCCAATGGCCATCAATACGGCATTGGGTGTGAAGTAGACGCTTGGCTCAACGCCAACCACTCTGTCATCGTCAATGGATCGAGAGAACATTTAGCCGTTACATTATGCGGAAAAACTGATTCCCATCTTGATAAGTGTGGATGAAAAAAACTTGAAAGAACGACTAATCCAACGTAATCGCGAGAGCGAAGCGTTAATCAACGCCAGAATAGAGCGCTCAAAATACTTTTCCGATCACTTACCCTCCGACTGCCATATCATCGACAATAACCAAGATGTCAATCAAGCAATACACCAGCTGTTAGCGCTCATTGAACGGGCTAATGAGGCTCAACTCTCAGAATAGTTAGCCTTTATTAAAGGTCGCGACTCAAATCTATGCCTGTCTTGTGCTATGTCATAGCTAAGCGGTAGGTCATCCTAGGTTTTCTTGTTATATTTATATAAAACGCCACTCAATCGATACAGTAAATAAAGCTTAGTTCACTGAGAAGTCAGGTTGACTCGACAATTGGAATCATTGACATGCAAGATCCATCAGCAATCAGTCCTTATCTGCCGCATAGTCGGCGACTACAGCGGGACTATATTGCCCTATCCAAACAAGAAGAGCTTTGGACCACCGACATCCAATCTGCCTTAGAAACCATTGTTAAAAGCTGCGTTAAATCTTTGCAAGTGAGTCGAGCGAGTATCTGGTATTTGACCCATATTGGGGTACTCGAGTGCCAAGTTTTATTCGATAGTCGTACACAGGAGTTTACGCGAAAGCAACGTCTAACTATCGAGCACTACCCTTCCTATTTTAATGCGATTGAATTTCAACGCGTATTAGATGCTAGTAACGCACGAAAAGATCCTCGCACAAACGAATTTACCCAAGCCTACCTCATTCCTAATGAAATAACTTCGATGCTAGATGCCTCATTCCGACGCGAGGGCAAAACGGAAGGCGTGGTGTGTATTGAACATACGGGCGTTGCACGTATTTGGGGGCAGGAAGAACAAAACTATGCGGTTTCTATATCAGACCTTATTTCACAATTAAGAATTTTTTACACCCTCAAGGACAGCGAGAAGCGGTATAAATTACTGTTTGATCAAAGTGCTGATGCTATTTTCGTCACAAGAAAAGGCAGTGTCATTGACTGCAACCGAAGAGCAGAACACCTTTTCGACCGTGATAGACAAAAGCTACTTGGGCTATCACTCACCAATATTTCGCCTGATAGACAGCCTAATCAACAACGCTCCATTGATCTATTGAACACCAAAATGCAGTTAGCGCTAGATGGTGAACCCCAGCTGTTTGAGTGGCTAAGTCAAAAAAATGATGGCTCGCAATTTTACACCGAGTTACGCCTTAATAGGATCGAGATTCATAATGAGCCTCTACTGTTAGTCACTTTACACGATATTGATGCCTACAAACGTGTTGAAAAAGAGCTGCTAACGTCACAGCAAGAACTCGAATTTCGAGCCAACCATGACTCATTAACGGGTCTGCCCAATCGGGCCAAACTGCATATCAACGCGCTAAAAACTCAGTTCGAAAACTCACATCTAACGCTTATGCTGCTTGATCTCAACCGCTTTAAAGAGGTTAACGACACGCTCGGTCATACGACAGGTGATCTACTACTGAAGAGGCTTGCCACACGCTTACAGCGCGTACTTAAAACGCTGGATTCAGATCTATACCGGCTCGGTGGGGATGAATTTGCAGTGTTAGTGGCAGGCAATCATGACTGTAAAACGACCCAAAACATTGCTGAAAAAATCAATCAAACCGTTCGTCAGCCAACGATCATCAACGGTGTAGCCCTAGAAGTCAGTGCCAGTATCGGTATTGCGCTTTATCCTGAACATGGTGATAACAGTCATGATCTACTTAGATGTGCTGACATCGCTATGTATAAAGCAAAAACAGAATCTTGTACCTACAATTTCTACAATCCCGAAATAGACTCGAATAGTCCTGATAAACTTAAGTTTATCGCCGAGCTTGGCACGGCTATCCGAACCGATCAGATGCGACTTCACTTCCAGCCCAAAATCAATATCGCTTCGGGAAAATGTATCGGATGCGAAGCGCTAATACGCTGGGAACATCCCGTACTAGGTATGGTGCCGCCCTCTGATTTTATTCCTATTGCCGAAATGAGCGAGCATATCCATCCGTTAAGTTTATGGGTATTAGAAGCCGCCATTAAACAGATCGGGCTCTGGAAATCAGCAGGTATTGAACTGCAAATCGCCGTAAACCTCTCGGCTCGCAATCTTATTGACCAATCCTTGCCTGATAGCATCGAGTTGTTACTCACGAAATATCAGATAGATGCGAGTGCATTACAGATTGAAATCACTGAAAGCGCGTTTATTTCAGATCCAAAGCGGGCAGAAACGGTGGTCGGCGCCATTAGTCAACTCGGCATCTCTTTGTCCATTGACGACTTTGGTACCGGTTACTCCTCTCTCAGCTATCTTAAGCGGCTGCCTGTAAACAGCCTTAAGGTTGATCGAAGCTTCGTAATGGATATGCTAAACAACGAGCAAGATTATGCCATCGTTCGCTCAACAATAGGCTTAGCACATAGCTTTGGATTAAATGTGATCGCTGAAGGTGTGGAAGATGTTGAAACCTTGAATGCACTCTCGCTTTTAACATGCGATCAGGCTCAGGGGTACTATGTCTGTAAACCGGTCACTGCGGAAAAGTTTATCGACTGGTACCTTATCAATGAGGCGCAAGAAAACAACAGCATTCAATTCGATATTTAAATGCGATTCCGAATAGCTTTTCTGTATAGCGCTTGATATTTATCAATGACTCAAGCCTGACCAAAGTCTAAAGTGCCTCCATCAAATGGGAGTATATAGACATGCAACACAGACCAAACCCTGCAAAGCGTATCTGCCATGAGGCGCCAGACACTCTTGTCTATACCATTGATAACAAGCTCTATATCAACCTAACAGATCGATGCACGCTAGCCTGTACTTTTTGCCCTAAACATCAAGATAGCAAACAGGTTCATGAGTATAACTTAACGCTCTCAGAACGCCCCGATCCAGAAAAAATCATTGCACAGATTGGCGATCCAACACAGTACGATGAAGTCGTTTTTTGTGGTTTTGGTGAGCCTACTCTTAGATTAAAAGCCCTGATACTGATCGCCAACGCAGTAAAAGCCAGCGGCGGGAAAACGCGTTTAAATACTGATGGCCTAGCCAGTTTATTTCATAAAGAAGATGTTATACCGCTACTTTCAACCTGCATTGATGCGGTTTCTATATCTCTGAACGCACAAAATGAATTTCTCTATCAAAAATACTGTGCGCCTAGCTTGCCTCATAGCTATACCGCGGTTTTGGCATTTATTGAACGTGCGAGTCACTGGATCCCTGATGTCACGGTCACTGCCATTGACGGCCTTCAAGGCATCGATATACAAGCTTGTAAGCAACTCGCAGAGGAGCGTGGTGCTAAATTTAGAGCACGTTATCTAGACGTTGTGGGCTGAGCTTACTCTCAATGTCTTTAGTCGGTTGTAAACGAGCCTATTAATAAATCACTGATGCTATCTGACGACATGGGATACCCTAGGTAGTAACCTTGGGCGATATCACAACCCTGCTCTCTCAGTTTATCAAGCTGCGCTTGGGTTTCGACACCCTCAGCAACGACTTCAAGTCCCAATGAATGTGCTAATGCAATCGTTGCGGTTACAATCAGGCCATCACTTTCACTCGACAGCATATCGCTGATAAAACTACGATCGATTTTCAAACGACAGGCGCTAAGCTTTCGCAGACTCACTAAAGATGAGTAACCAGTACCAAAATCATCGATTGCGATCTTTAAACCCTGTTTTACATAACACTCTAAGAGCTCTAGCGTGCTTTCAGAGGCATCCATACAGGCGGACTCGGTCACCTCAATTTCGAAATAGCTTAACGGTGTACCCGAATTTTTTAACAGGGCGAGTAAAGTCTTGATACCCTGTTCATTGCGAAGCTGCACGGGCGACAAATTAAAAGAGATCGTTTTAAAGTCGACGCCAGACATAATCCAACGGCTGGCCTGCATCACCACATGCTGTGCTACCCAAAGACCAATATCATCTATCATGCCCCGCTTTTCAGCCACAGGAATAAAGGTCAGCGGCGATATCAAGCCGTATCCGGGATGCTCCCATCGAAGTAACGCCTCAACGCCTACCAATGTGTTCGTTTTACAGTCAAATTGAGGCTGGTAGTGAATAAACAGTTGCTGTAAAAAGCGAGCACTGCTGAGCATATGAGCCAATTCAGCATCTCGCTGAACTCTTTCTGTCATCTCAATTTGATAAAAAACATAACAGCCTCGTCCCTGCTCTTTAGCCCGATAAAGCGCAACATCGCCTCGCGAGATGCTCTCATCAACAGAAACTGTGCCATCACACATGAAGATACCAATACTGGTATTGGTTTTTAACTTATTATCACCAAAGCAGAATGGTGTATTGAAGCAACGAATAACTTTCTCAGCCAGTGCTGCCACATCACTCAAATCATCAATACGGGTCTGTAAAATCGCGAACTCATCCCCGCCTAATCGTGCGAATGTATCAGATGCGCGAAGTACGCTCTGTACTCGTTGTGATACTTCTACCAGTAATTGGTCACCCGCCGGATGACCTAAAGTGTCATTAATCTCTTTAAAGTGATCAAGATCCATCATCAGCAAAGCGGAACTAAACTGGCCTCGTTTATCCTGTTTGAGTTCCTGTTCAAACCTATCCAAAAAGAGTCGTCGATTCGGCAATCCTGTGAGCGCATCATGAAAAGCTAAGTAACGAATTTTCTCTTCAGCCTGTTTCCTATCGCTAATGTCATGAAAAGTAACCACCGTACCTACAATCGAATCATTTTCGTAAATAGGCGAACTCCAATACTCAACTGGGAATGAACTCCCATCCTTGCGCCACAAAAGATCTGTTTCTATGCGATAACTCTTTCCATCATGCATAGACTTCAACATATGGCATTGATGCTCCCCCATAAGCTGGCCATCTGCATGAGAGTGGTGAATAAGAGGATGATTTTTGCGGCCAATCAACTCACTGACTTCGTAGTTGAGCATATTAGCGGCTGCGGGATTAATAAAGGTGGTAACGCCATCCAAATCCAGACCAAAAATGCCTTCATTGCTATTTTCTAGCAATAACCTAGAGCGCTGCTCGGCTGTTTTGACAGCCTTTTCAAATCCGATGCGATCCCGTATATCCTTGAATACAGCGATAAAATAAGACTTTTCCAAATACTCGAATGATCGGGTGGACACTTCGACAGGAATTAGCTCTTTATCAATCAGCAGATGTACTCTTTGCTCAGGATGGCTAGGGTCTGCTTGTATCCAATGCTGATTTAAATCCTCAAGCTCAAACTCAGGCACCCAATCATATAGGCGGGTTTGATACAAAGACTCAGCTGTCACACCAAAATGCTTCAACGCTGCAACGTTGGCATAGACAATCTTAAAATCTTGCTCTGGCAGTGCACAAACGAGCGGGTCCAAGCTATGGTTTACCATCGCATTGACTAGCGAAAGCTGCCCACTTAATAAATTATGTTCAGTGATATCTCGACTAATACCTAATACACCTACGGCTTCATTCGCTTTGTCGTACAGCGGAGTGACAAAGGTATCAAGCAAGACTTTTCTACCATCTGGGTAGGTAACCCACTCATTTACACGCTGAGGTGCACTGTTAGCGAGCGCGGCTTGATCACGCTGATGGTGTTGATAAGCGATACTCGGCGGAAAAACATCACGATCACTTTTACCTAACAGACTTGCCTCGGGTACTTGGGAAAAGGCTTCAAAGGCTTTATTACACCCCCAGAACTCCATACGGCTATTCTTGAAAACGATAAGATCGGGAATAGAATCTATCAATGTGCGCAAGCGACCCTTCTCTTCCAGCAGGGTCGTTTCTGACAGTCGCTGCTCAGTGATATCCGTACCAGAAGACAAAATCCCAATCCTTTGTCCTCTATCATCCTCGAGTACGCGGTTGTACCAAAGAATTAAACGCTCTCCCCCTTCACGAGTGATTACAGGCTTTACCACTTTCTGGTTGGGCATAGCGTCATGAGTCATTAAGCGATTGTAGGCCTTTTGCGCAGGACTTCTTCCACTAGAAGGCAGAAAGCTCTGAAACCAATTAAGTCCTATAGCTTCGTCCTGCTCTATTTTCAATAACTCACAAGCAAATCGATTTAAAAGTTGAATATTCCCTTCTAAATCTAGCGTCACCATGATCACACCAGCAATATCGAGATAGTGATTCGCCCTTTTATGCTCTTGCTCAATCGCTTGCTGGGCCTGCTTACGCTGACTAATATCCTGAACAATGGCGATATAGTGTTTGTGTTCGGAAGAGTCTTTAATCTCTTGAATGAACATTTCGACCGGATAACAGCTATCATCGACACGATAATGCGTCGACTCCACTCGAAGTTGATCATGGCTTTGCTTGAGCTTTTCAAGCATCGCTGAAAAGCCATCACAACTGGTTGATCTATTGATGAAGCAGATACTTAAATCTAAAAGCTCACCTTTTGCATAACCTGTCGCGTTTAAAACAGCTGTATTCACATCGAGAATAAAGCCGTTAACATCTAGAAGATAAAGTTCGAAACCCGCTAGGGTGAACGCATCAAAGGCAGACTCATGCAAAACCGATAGAGTAGAACGGCTATCATTCATGCCAAGCTCCGTATTTAATCGGAGTTATCATCGACAACTGCAAAGAACCAATATCGGTTTCTAGCCGAAAAGTGACAATTTTCATTTACCGCTCATTTTTTATTTATTATTCGTTAGCAAGCTGGCTGCTTAACATTTCCTGTTAAACATTATGTAGGAGATTATACCATTCATTAACGGTATAAGAAGGGGAATTTTTATATCAATATGTCGCACCTTAGCGACATCAAGGTGCGACCTTAGCGGTAATACTGAAGCCTTATTTGTAGAGAGTACTATAAACTAAATACCACCACCGTGGGTAATGATGCGTTCAATCTCAGCAAATGATTTAGCTTCATACATGACTTCGAAACCGACTTTCAACTGACGTGAAATATCACTCGCAGAGATGATACCCCGCACACGCTTAACTTTAGCCATGCCCTCATCAACCACAAGGATGTGTTGTTCGCCTGAGTCTTTAAATGTCAGCATCACATCGCCAATTTTAGCGTGTTGAAGTTGATCAAAGGTTAAGGCTTGTAGGTTATTTTTAGAGATCATGATGTGTTTAACTAATACATCTTCTCTTGGTAATCCATTGGCTTGCATATAAGCCATGACCCGACGCCCCATAATATCGCGAGCGGTTATAACACCCGTAAAAGAACCTTTTGTATCAACCGCAAATAACATACGGACGTGCTGATGCTTCATCCACTCCAGAGCAGAATCCACGTTCACCGACTCACTGATCGTGACAGGGTTTACCGCTTTGAAGTCCGTCATAACACTCATTGCAGGGCTGTGCAGTCCAATAGAGTCTTGAGCTTGATCGGGAGAAATGAGGTGCTCTACTGTATTGATATCTTGTAAACGTATATGTCTAAATTCTTCAAACATGACAACTCTCCTACAGGTTCGGCCTATTAAGACCCTTAATTAAAGCCTAGCCAAACATTTTCGATATTCCACTTTAATAAACGATCACACTTTATTGGAGCTCATTTATCTATTCGGAAGTTACGTTCAGTTAACACTTAGAGAGGTGCTAAATCCAGTTACCTCGCGTAAAAAAATCATATTTTTATTTTCACTACTCACGCTCATAGCATATCGAGCGGTTAGAGAAATTCGAGAGAATTTATCCAAAACCCTAGATAATTCAAACTTTCCAGAATGCTTTTTTAGCCTCCATCAGGGCTTCAGATTTGGTAACACCGATATCTTGCAATGCTCTATCACTTAACTGGGTCAACTGCCGACGAGTGCGATAACGTTGCTCGTATAAAGCCAACAGTTTCGTTAAGCGCCTTAGAAATTCGATAATAATCATGTCTGTTCTCTCCTTTGTGTTGATAGGGATCAGCCTATCGCCTAAACTACCATCATTACAGATTCAGTTTTTATTTTTATAAAGCAGCACAGAAAAGCAATACAAAAATCTGTCATCCATTTCTAAACCTTATCTGTAATGCTCCACTCGGCCTTCAATAAAAAAGAAATGAAATAACTATCAGTTGGGTAATGGAATGAAACTTTATGAAAAGGTAGCCGCGAGTATTGCCGAACGTATTGAGCAAGGGTTTTATCAACCAAATGAAAAGCTGCCTTCAATCAGAGAGCTCAGTCATGCGCAAAAAGTAAGCATTTCAACCGCCCAAGAAGCCTATCGCTTATTAGAAGATCAACTCTGGGCAGAGTCTCGACCTAAGTCAGGATATTATGTTTTACAGCGCCGAAAACCTCCCCAACAAATGCCTATGTTGTCGAGGCCGGTTCAAAGGCCCATTGAAGTATCTCAATGGGAGGAGGTTTTAAATTTGCTCTGTGCCAGTACAGACAAAACGATCGTCCAACTGAGCCGCGCTATTCCTGATTTAAATGCCCCCACCTTAAAACCACTGATGAAGATCATGACGGAGCTGAATCGCTCAGAACAGTACAATGTACTCTCTTATGAACACTTAAGAGGTTCTGATTTATTACGTTTACAGATTGCACGCCTGATGGTGGACTCAGGTTGTCGCCTTCATCCCGATGACATCGTAACCACCACTGGCTGCCAAGAAGCACTGTCAGCCAGTTTACGGGCCGTCACCCAACCTGGAGATGTTGTAGCCGTCGACTCACCAAGTTTTTATGGATCAATGCAAGCTATTAAAGCCCATGGTCTCAAAGCATTGGAGATTCCTACTCACCCAGAGACAGGTATCAGTATTGAAGCGCTTGAACTCGCTTTAGAACAATGGCCAATTAAAGCCATACAAATAACGCCCACCTGTAATAACCCTCTGGGTTACACCATGCCGGTTGAACATAAACAGCGCTTACTGGCACTGACCGCCGCTAAAGATATCCCGATTATCGAGGACGATATTTATGGCGATCTATCCTATGTATCCCCTCGCCCTCCTAGTATTAAATCCTTCGATACCGAAGGGAGAGTATTACTCTGTTCATCCTTCTCAAAAACGCTAGCCCCCGGACTGCGGGTAGGCTGGGTTGCACCCGGTCGCTATGTTAATCAGGTTCTACATATGAAGTATGTCGTCACTGCGAGTACCTCAACGCTACCGCAAATTGCTATTGCAGAATTTATTGCGCAGGGAGGCTATGAACGTCACATCCGGAAAATGAGAGCGCAGTATGAGCAAAGTAGAGACATCATGATTAGATGGATCGAAAAATTCTTTCCTGTCAATACACGTATCAGCTATCCGCAAGGTGGGTTTGTGTTATGGGTTGAGTTACCGTTTGATTTGGATACGGTTGAACTGAATGTTCGCACGCTACAAAGAGGGGTTAGTTTAGCGCCGGGTGTGCTCTTTTCAGCAACGGGAAAATATAGAAACTGCATGCGACTTAACTTTACCGATAAGCCTTCAGCAAAAAATGAAGCGGCAATCAAAACCATTGCCGAAGAGATAACGTTAATGTGTAGTTAATTGTCTATAACCTGAGTGGCATCCAGCCTTCTTGCACTTGCAATTAAGGCTTGCCCAAAACTAATTCCTCCATCATTACAAGGAATGGCATTGGGTAATAAGACATTAAAGCCCTGTGCTTCTAATTGCTTAGCGAGTCCTTGGCGAATAAGGTTATTTTGCATCACCCCGCCACTCAAGGCGACCGTTTGAATCCCGCGTTCTTGACCAACCATCGTCACTAAAGCTACCCACGCATTGATAAAGGTTTGATGGAATTTATAGGCTATCTCCGTATTAGGAACGGCGCCGGTAAAGTCTTTTAGCAACGCTACCCAACAAGAGCCCCAACCTATTGTCTTTATTGAGCCCTCTTGCTTAATCTCAAAAGGATAAGCATCTAAAGCCGAATCCTGATTAACCTTAAAAGCTAAACTCTCCAGCATCATTGCAGCTTGCCCCTCATAACTCAGTTCATCCGGACAGCGGGTCAACAATGCAGCGACGGCATCAAACAATCGACCTGCCGAACTGGTTTGTAAGACATTAACACCCTGAGCAATCATGCTGTCTAAGATGTCCAGTGGTTTATCCTTAAATATGTCCAACGCCGTATTTGATGGCAGCAAGTCATAACACTTGAGCTGTGAATAAAGAGACCGCCACGGCTGTCTGATCGCTTTCTCGCCACCGACTAGCCAAAACGACTCTATCGTACCTAAGCGCTCAAA
>DAIRSP010000077.1:0-12992 GCA_036804365.1 Neptunomonas sp.
AAATCCCCCGTGGGGACAAGGGCGATTTGAAACCATGGGAACCGTTGTTCTTGGGACTGTATTAATTGCAGTCGCTGGTGCGATGGCCTTTGAAAGTTTAAAGAATCTCTGGAGCGATAATGCTCAGCTAGCTACACCTGGGTGGATGGCTTTACTGGTCGCGCTACTATCGGTGGTTAGTAAAGAGTGGATTTTTAGGTACACACTCGCCGTCGGCAAGCGTCTTAAATCTGATTTAATCATCGCAAATGCTTGGCACAGTCGGACAGACTCTTTTTCATCGATTGTCGTGCTAGTCGGCATTGCTGGCACGATGGCTGGCTTTGCATGGTTTGATATCGTTGCAGCAGTTATCGTTGCGCTTTTCGTAGGTAAAATTGGTTGGGATCTTACGTGGAACAGCATTAAAGAGCTCGTTGACACCTCATTGCCGGAAGAGCGCGTTAACGCGCTTAGAGAAGTTGTCGAAGAGGTGGATGGCATCATCAATGTACACAGCTTTAAAAGCCGTAATATGGGCAGTAAGAGCCTCTTAGAGATGCATATACAAGTCGCGCCTTATTGCAGTGCATCTGAGGGCCACTGGATTGGCGATGCCGCCGTAATCAAGTTATTACAACGCTTTGATGATATTGGTTACATAATCTTCCATATTGACACCTATGATGATGAAGAGGAGAGCTATTGCCGTATCTTACCTCTTCGTAAAGAGATAGCTCCCCTGTTAGCAGAAGAGATTCAAGCCTTGGTACCCGGGCTCGATGACTACCATCTGACACTGCATTACCTGCATGATCTAATTGAAGTCGAGCTTAAATTAGGTAATCGAGGCAGCGAGCGCCTAGACGCTCATACCTTATCTGCAAAAGCTTTTACTGAACAATTGAATGCTCGTTTAGATGAACAGCCTTGGTTTTCTAAAGTCACTGTTTGGCAGCGCTAGCTTAAAGACTTGCTGGCATCCTTTAGAGCTGCCAGTCGGTCAGGAATACGTTGTTCCGCAGGTACTTGCGAGAGTATCTTGAGTCTGCGAAGTAAACCTTCAACCGCTGGGTTTGCACCCACTAAATACGCAGTTTGACCTGCGAGTTTGGTGTCTAAAATCACCTCCTCTAAGGCAATCGCCGTAGAAACATCGATGTGTGGGACGTTACTAAAATCAAGTAGCAACACCTCATGCGTTTTGCATACCAATAATTTATTGGATATCCCCTTCGCTGCTGCATAGGTTAGTGGACCGTTTAATTGGTATAAAAGAATCCGCCCCTTAGCCTCCTGAAGGAGTTGACTCTCTTGTGTAGTGAGCCCCTCATGTAATCTAGGGTCATCTTGAATAACCTTGACTGATTGAACCTGTGTATCTGAAAGCCTTTTAACGGTATAGATATTCGCAAGAAAAACACCGACTGCCACGGCAGTAATAAGATCAACAAATACCGTGAGCCCCCATACCAACATCATTAGAAAAATAACAAACACAGGTGCTTGATAGACTCTTGCAAGAAAACGCCAATCGATAATATCAATCCCCACTTTAATCAGTATCCCTGAGAGCACCGCTAAGGGGATTGACTCAGCAATCGAACCGGCACCTAGTACAATCACCAAAAGCACCAAGGCATGTGTCGCGCCTGATATCGGTGTTTTTCCTCCTGCTCGAATATTCACAACGGTTCGCATGGTAGCACCGGCTCCAGGTAAGCCTCCAACAAAACCTGCCACTATATTACCTATTCCCTGCCCTACCAGTTCTTTATCCGAATGGTGCTGACTTCGGGTCATATTATCCGCAACGAGGGAGGTTAACAGCGAGTCTATTGAGCCCAATGTTGCTAACATCAAGGCAGAAATAATCATGTCATCCAATAGACTTAAATCAAAAACAGGCCAGTGCAGCGTTGGCAACCCCGTTGGTATGCTGCCAATAACATTAACCTCATTCAGTTGGGTTGAAAGTAGGGTTCCAATAACTAACGCTAATAGAGGTGACGGGATCCATCTACCTAAAGACCTTGGACAAAGAAAAACCACAACCAAGGTTATACAACCCAAAAAAAATGATGTGATATTTATTTCATGAATTAGCTCGGGGAGCGCTTGGACAACCCCGAGTACAGTTGGAATAGAATCACCACCTAATAAAGGCGCCAACTGAAGAATGATGATAATGGTACCTATACCATTCATAAAACCAGAGATCACTGGAAACGGCATAAGGGTAATAAATTGACCCAAGCGAAATAATCCAAACAAAATTTGAAAAAGCCCCCCTAGCATCACAACGGTAAAGGCAAGCGTAGGGCCTGAAATCGGATCCATTAAAATATAGTGGCTGAAT
This sequence comes from Neptunomonas sp., assembly GCA_036804365.1. Lineage (GTDB taxonomy): Bacteria > Pseudomonadota > Gammaproteobacteria > Pseudomonadales > Balneatricaceae > Neptunomonas. Next base: position 2,339 of record DAIRSP010000077.1, read on the forward strand.
ATTCCTGCAATAACGACCGTCATTGGCCCTGTTGGCCCGGAAACTTGAGAGGGAGTACCACCGAAAATAGCGGCAAAAAATCCAACGGCTATCGCGCCATAAAGACCCGCTATAGCACCTGCTCCTGATGACACCCCAAATGCTAATGCGAGAGGTAAAGCAACGATGGCAGCTGTCACACCTCCAAAAAAATCACCTTTTAAATACTTAAAATTTGTACTATAGAACCATTGCATCCTTTGTCTTTCCCTACTTAAATAAATTTAAAAGCAAGAGGTTCAATCAAGTTTTTATGGGCGTTAGCCAAAAGTAAAAGCTTTTTTTTGTATTTGCTTAAAACTGGCTATAATCAAGTTGATTGATACAGCATAAAACTTTGCAACTCAATGGTTTTTAAGTTTCGATGACAAATTTCAAACAGGCGTTTTATTTATTGTAAAAGATCGTTATATTATGACCCTAAGAGTTACCACACTTAAGGATTGAGTATTTTATAGTCAAGTCTCTGTTTTTCTTTAAAAGAGCATAAGCGAAGGGGAAGTATGAAGTTCGCTGAAAATTCTACACAATCTGCTGAGTATTTACGCCAAGCTATACCTTTGATGGTTAAATACAATATTCCGCCCAATCCGCTGAACTATGCGTTATGGTACACCTACGTATCAAACAAAATACCTAACCTCAATTTTCAGCTTGATAGGACACTGGAAACCTATGGTACCTGTCCCTCTCTGCTGAGTGAGCAGCTGTTTAGAGAACATGTTATCAATGAAGAGATTGCCGATTCTGATGCTGCACAGAAGCAACTGATTGCGCTTTCTTCTAACCTATTTGAGAATGCCGACTTTGCTGCCAAACACACATCCGATTTTGGGGTGATTTTAGAAGACACCTTAGAAGCACTCAACAACCCGGATGATACGCTTCCGATAGAGACCATCATTAATCGTTTAGCAGAGAACACCGCGAATATCAACTCGATCACCAATCAATTTCAACAGCAGATTGCGGCCGCTCAAGCTGAAATTGCAGCGTTGAAAGACGAATTAAAGAAAACCCGCCAAGATGCACGCGTTGACCCCTTAACTGGGCTCTTTAATCGGCGTGTATTTGATTCTGAATTAGAGCAAATTCTAGGCGCAAACCAAGCTAAAGCAACGACTTTAATTATTTTAGATATCGACCATTTTAAAAAGTTTAATGATGACTACGGACATCTAATGGGCGACAAGGTTCTTCAATACTTCGGAAAGCTTCTCAAAGAAGAATGTGTAGAACCATCACTACCCATCCGCTTGGGCGGCGAAGAGTTCGCCATCTTGATGATAGGTAAAGCGGTCGATGAGGCTGCTGTTTTATCAGAGAATCTTCGTCAAAAAATCCAAGCGATTAAAATCAAACAAAAGAAATCGGGCAAGGTGATCAGTGCGATTAGCGCATCTTTTGGCATTAGCCAGATGCTTCAAGGAGATACCCCTGAGCAGCTGATTGAAAGAGCGGATAAAGCACTTTACCAATCAAAAGAAGAAGGGCGTAACCGAGTCAGCATTTTATAAATATCTGAGGGCGATGTAGCATGAAAACTACCTACCCCTCAGATTTCAGCAATCCTGTATAGGATTGAGTCACGATAACCTGTAACTACGGGTATTAAACCCGCCAAAGACCTATCTAACACTTCATCACCTGTATCAACTATTAAAGGGCGACCTTGCAACTCTGTAAGCTTTGTCTTAGTTGCCACCACAATAATATTATCTCGACCGATACGCCTGATTAGCGCAGGAGATAACTGCTGATTTCCACGCCCTAAAATATGACCCTGTCCACCAATGACCGTCACTAGCAGCTTAGCTGAAACCCCTTCTGTCAATTCAAGTAACTGTTGAGCTGTACAATCACGGGCAATCAATTGACTATTTTCTATCACATCAACGCCCAACAACGTATTTGCTAAACCTATCTCCTCCATTACCGCTGCCACTGTTGTTCCTGACCCCATAATATAACGCGTATTAGGCTCTAAACTTTCAGCTATATAGGCGGCAATATCTGCAAGTACTAGGGACTCTACCTCTTTGCTTCCACCATTTTTTACTTGCTGTAAATAACGGTGCTCCATTGGCACTAGTAACTCGCCAAAGTATTTTGCTCTGACCCGCCCCTCTCTAAAGGCATCTTCGTCAATATCCCGCACTTCCTGCTCAGCTAAAGTCACTAACTCCCCTTTGACGAGCATGGCCACAATTTCACCTGCGGCTTTTGGCGTCACCGCATAAACACCTGAATGAATTTTAACGCCGGCGGGCACGCCCAACACTGGGAAATTATCAGGTGTCGCGTTGCATATATTTCTGGCGGTCCCATCTCCACCAGCAAATAAAAGCAAATCGATACCTTCAGCTATGAGTTCCTTTACTGCCCGCTCAGTATCTTCGGCAGAGGTGCATCCAGCGTTTATCTTACCTATGACTTTTACACTGAAACCCAGTTCAGTTGCTAAATCCTCACCCATCTCATGAGGGTAGGTGATGACCTCAACTGAGTCACGTGGTAGGACCTTCAGCGCCGAAGCAGTACGAATAGCCGCTTGCGGTTTTGCACCTAAGGATAATGCCTGTTGTGTTGTCCCCTCTCCGTCACTTCCTTTGAGTGCAACGCTTCCACCTAGCCCAGCTACCGGGTTGATTAATAATCCTAAACGGAATCGGTGGTTGTTATTCATCGACAAGGTACCCTAACTCTAATAAAAACTGTTGGTAAACAAATGCAGTTAACAAGAGCTTTGAATCCTCTTCAAGAGGCTCAAACTCAAATCCATGCTGTGTTACCCCTATCTCCGAGTCTTCTAAATTTCGTAGGACGCTAGGTAGCAACATGACATGATCCATTTCATTAATTTTCACGCGCAGCGTTAAAAAAAACTTTTCCCCCAACTGGCCTAACACTTCGCCTGCATCAACGGATATTCCCGACAAACTAATATCATGGGCATATAAAATGCGGGGTAAACCATGCTTAATACTCTGAGACTCATCCTGATGATCCACAGAGATCGCCAAATCAACGGGGATCCGAGGGTATTCGCGTACACGCTGGTACTCCACGCTCTCAGGATAAGCAATATGCCAATGTGCAAAGGGGGCTGGCTGACACTTCAGTAAGCGACTCGCAAAAATACAGAGTCTATTGCCTGCCATCAACTTCACTGTTAGCCGAGTTCCCTCAAGGCTAACGGAATTAATAGAGGTTCGCGGTGCGCTTAAAATAACACTGCCATCCGGTTTATAACCCAATAATTTTAATTTATAGGTTTTTTTAGGCATCTGGAATTGCACCGTAACACTGGTTCCAATCTCAGGTTGTAGTGCTTTTAATCCCATTTTGTTTTGCCGCAGCATTAATGGGGATGTCATAAAAACCCTCTAATTTTTAGCGCTATCATAGCTATCTCACCTGAAATCCTAGATGGCGGATATAGTCTGCATCACTCGCCCCTGACACTAGAGTCACTTGTAATGAAGAAAACTCTCTGCGTACTGGATAATTTTTTCTCAAAGTGTCGAATAATATCGGCTGATCAGGTCCACTCAATGTTTTACGCATTGCACGATCATCCTGATAAATATCGTATACAATCCGCATAATCTGATAAGGGCTCATTTGATCCGATATTTCAATATTAAAAATTGCTGGGGCTGGCAGATACGCTTCTAAGGGTTTAGGGTCAGGAAGCGCGAACAGCTTAGAAAGCTGCTGCCTTAACATGTACGTCCCTCGCAATTTACCCTCTAAGCTATATCCAGCAATATGCGGCGTCGCAATATCTACTAGACTTGCAAGTTGATCGTTAACCTCAGGCTCATGCTCCCATACATCCAAAACGAGATGCAAATCGGGCCTTTCTCTTTTGACGCTCAGCAAAGCCTGATTATCAATGACCGGGCCTCGGCCTGCATTGAGTAAAATGGCGCCAGGCTTTAAATTTCGCAATACCTGCTCATCTAGTAGATGATAGCTCGGCCAGTCACCTTTACGTGTTAAGGGCGTATGTAAGCAGATAATATCGGCTTGCTGCACTAAATACTCAAGATTGACAAAGCCGACTCCCCCTTGCTGTTGCTTCGGGGGATCGTTACATAAGACATTCACGCCCATTGCCCTTAAACGAGCCGCGAGTCGACCTCCCACATTGCCGACGCCGACAATGCCCACGTTTTGCTCACGAATATCTTTCGCTTGATGGTTAAGTAAGGCAAAAAGAGCAGTGAGCACGTAATCTACAACGGAGTCTGCATTGCAGCCAGGCGCACTGAAAAATGGAATATTCTTGGCGGCTAGATACGCCTGATCAATGTGATCCACGCCGATCGTCGCAGTGCCAACCATCTTTAATGAGCGGGCTTGACTCAACAATTCTTTGTTAACCTGTGTAACAGACCTCACCAACAACACATCGGCATCAGCCAGTTGGTCATCACTTAAGGCACGGCCAGCGCATCGATGAACCTCAGCTACATCTGAGAACATAGCCTCGACTGCGGGCATATTTTCATCTGCGACAATTTTTAGTTTTTTACTCAAGTGTCGCTCTCCGATACTTTACAAACTTCTAGGTTTAGGGCTCAATTCGCGTCATTATAAAACCCAACAGCCCAGCACAGAATGGTTATTCAGCTTTGATCGTTTATTGGCAAAAAAATAGCGACTATCTTGTCGTAACACTTTACCAAGACTTAGTCGGTGATTGGGTTATTTGTGAACAGCGCGGCCGTTATTTTAGCAGTGTCAATCAGGCATCGACACAACATGTTTACTCAAGTTATAAAGAAGCACGTAACACTATGCTTATGCTGAATAAGCAATACAAACAACTAGGTTTTAGAATTTCTAAAATATCTGAAGAGCAGCTAGGCTTCCGTTTTGATTAACGAATGCCCAGCCGCACGACATGAACTCTCTAGATAGCCCAATCAGGTTTCTCTTCTAATCCCCGAAGGTGATTACTCATATCCTCTAGATTTAAAGGTTTGGTAAAATAATAACCTTGGCCTATATCGCACCCATATACCCGTAAGAGCGCGAGCTGATCAGCCTCTTCAATGCCCTCCGCAACCACCTTAAGGCCGAGCTTATGTGCCATAGTGACGACCGTATGGGTTAGTGTAGCATCACTTTTATTTTCAACCATATCCTTTATAAAACAACGATCTATCTTTAATGTGGCAACAGGGAATCGGGTTAAATAACTCAGCGAGCTGTAACCTGTTCCAAAATCATCAATACTTAACGAAACACCCAACCCTAGTAACCCATTAAGTACCGGTTGAACCTCTTCTATATTTTGCGCCAACATCGACTCAGTAATTTCAAGCTCCAGTCGGTTCGGGTTCAGACCCGAGGTTTCCAAAACCCTTTTTACGGTGCCAACGATATCTGAATTGGTCAGCTGTCTCATAGAGACGTTCACCGCCATCGTCAGGGGTTGCTTGCAGAGCTGCTGATACTTTTTTAAATCTTTACAGGCTTGTATCAGAGCAAACTCACCCATACTATCTATCACGCCGATCTCTTCAGCCGCAGTGATAAACTCATCAGGGCTAACAAACCCTAATCGTTTACTCTGCCAACGCATCAGTGCTTCAAAACCATAGACTTCGCCAGTATCAATGCGGTTTTTTGTTTGATATACCATAAAGAGCTCATTTTGGCCCAGCGCATGGCGAATTTCAGTTTCTAGTTCTACTTTACGTTTGTTTTTCTCATCTAATTCTCTACTAAAGAAACTATAACAACGTCTGCCTTTATTCTTGGACTCATACAAAGCAATGTCCGCATGTTTTAATATGCCGGAAACATCTGCACTATCTTCAGGAAATTGAGCAATACCTAAACTGACCGAGATGAATAGTTTTTTACCTTCGAGCAACACAGGTTGCTTCATAACGTTCATAATCTCTTCAGCCAGCGCAACAATTTCTCGGTCTTCAGAAAACTTCATATAAACCAGAAATTCATCACCGCTCATATGGCATGCGGTTGATTGCTTGGTCATGGATTGCTGCAACCTAACTGCCACAAGCTGTAGCATCTGATCCCCCAGCATATGGCCGAAGGTATCGTTAATTTGCTTAAAGTTATCAACATCCATATAAAGCACCGCCAGCTTTGAATTCTCTTTCCAAGCTTGTTTTATCGCTTCATTGAGTAAGTCATTCGTCCGACGGCGATTGGGAAGACCGGTCAATGCATCGAAGTTTGCTTGTTTATACAAACGAACTTCCGCTCTCTTTCTCTCTGATATGTCCTGAGTGATGATAACGTAATTTATTACTTCGCCATCATCATCGTTCATAGAGCTTACTGAAAATGAAAACCACTTTTTCTGGTCTTTAGCGCGCCGTTCACCATACCAGTTATTGCCATTTTTTAGGCTGTCTCTGATGGTATCAACATCAGTTTGCAAAAGCGTATGTGGGAATACATCCAACAGTTGATCGCCTAGTTTGATACGCGCCTGATCACTGCCCTCTAGGTTAAGACGATTATTGGCATACTCAACCACCCAACTACCATCAGTTACTATGACACTATTCGGGCTTTGCTCGATTGCCTGAGAAAGTTTATGAACATTTTTTTCAGCGACGTTCCTCGCTGATTCAACACGTGCGGCCCGCTTAACAATGGTCCGAAAAACCACCAAGCCTATGATTAAGAAGAGTAACACCGCCAATGCGACATACTTCATTCTCTCTAGCCATGAAGGAAACAGATCGGAATGGCTGATACCGCTAACCGCATACATAGGATATTTATCGAGTTTCTGCGCCATGATCAGGGTCGGTGTATCTTCGTATTGCACTTCCCTTATGGCCATTGTATCCGAGCTCGCCGTCATTTCTGACAAGGTTTTCAGTAACTCACCATCGACGGTCACTGACACAAAGCTTTGCCAAAACGTGTCTGTTTCTGGGTAAGACAGATACACTCGACCATCGAACCCTATCAGGATAGAACGCCTATTTTTTGTGGTCTCTGTCTGCAGAGGAAGAATGGAGTCGCTTCCTAATAATCGATAAGCCGCGACAACATACCCCACAACTTGGCCTTGTGTATTTTTAAACGCCTTCCTAAAAGGTAAAACGTTTTCACCTACAAAAGTGGGGCGAAAAGGACGACCAATTATTGCATCCTTTGAGAAAAGATCGGTCCATTCTAGGGTGTTAATGTCCCCTGTAGAGGTCAGTATATTGCCTTTCAGATCGATAATGGCCAGTACTCGCATCTGAGGTGTAGCCATCAAGACATCATTTAAACGCGTTTTGATCAGACTATCGGAACTACCCTGAGCCATAATAGAATCAGCCAGTTCTTCCAGTAATGTTTCTTGGTGCGCAAAAAATCGACTGACATTATTCGCTAAAGAATTATTCTCGGGGAGGAGTGTTTCATGCAACTGATCTTTAACATTATTCCAAGTAGCAACACTAAAAGCCACTAATGAGAACATCATCAGTAGGACTAATAATCCATAAAGTAAGCTGTACCAACGTGCAGATCTGATTTGCTGTTGTCTCATTCTACCCTCTTAAAAACATGTCCATTGTTTTTTAGTTAGCTAACAGGTTTTCAATTAGCTCTAGGGTCATTGTAGCGTGAAATCAGACAAACGAGATAAGAGTAGTGAGTGCTTTTGTAATTTTATCGAGATAAAAAAGACTTTAAGAGGTTCTATCCCATGCAAAAAACTATAAAAGCACTTTAGCAACTAGGCTTGTTTAGCAAGACAGCGATAGTCAACCACGTTAATCCTTTCAACGACCCCTGTCGTTACAGGAAAGATAACGATCTGCATTCTAGCGGCACCAACGCCATTTTTTAGTGGGGTTCTAATACGACCAGACTCTTGTATTGGATTATTTTCACCGCTATTGAAACTAATGAGCACTTCTGATTCACAATGAACCTCTGCCGCTTCAATTGTTGTTGGCCCATTCACTGTTAAGTCAATATCAAGTAAGCAGCTACCCACGCCATTATTCTCAGCATTAGGCTGGCACGCTAAGTGGGCACCCAACACCTCTGTCTTTAATACAGAGTTTTCTTGCAACTTCTGCTCTAAAGGCTGAATAAACTTGCCATGCAACCATCCTTCAAGCTTTCGTCCATCAGGATGGATAAAAAAGATATTAGCCCAATCGCCTTCTTTTTTTATCAACAACACCTGTTCATTTTTATGCACTTGAGCCTGCATCGGGAACTGAGTACCGGGCCCAGATCTCACGTTAATGGGTTCATCAATTACAACATAATAGTCTAAGGCCGATGCGTTAAAACTGAGTGTTACAAGCCAAAAGCTTAAGATTGAGATCCAGGCGCGCATAAAACTCCCTATATACATTTTTATCCTAGATAATTGACAACTAAGACTCGCAATATCTTTTAGCCCAAAGATAGCGACCCATCCATCGAAGTGCAACCTTATTGAGATGCTACACCCCATCCTCTATGCGACAATGAGTCACATAGGAAGTTGCATAAGTTATGTTTATGATAAACGCATAGTTAAGGTACAACATGAACAACAAAGTTAATTACAGAAATAGCATTTTAATCATAATCATTTTGGCCAGTATGCTATTGGGATTCATCGAGTATGGAGTCCCTAAAATTAAAGAGTCACTTGCAACAAAAAGCCGAGAGATGGAAACGACGCAATGTGATCTGACATTATCGGCTTGCTCTGCAAGCCAAGATGATAAGTCTCTGCAATTAAAGATCGCTTCAGACACCATTCACTCACTGACACCTTTAGTTTTTAAGCTAAAAATAGAGAACATAGAAGCCGAAAGCGTTGTCCTAAGTTTAGAAGGTAAGGAGATGTTTATGGGCATCAATCAAAAACAGATGACGAAGATCGACCCAACAAGTTGGGAAGTAACCACCGAGATGGCAGCTTGCACTACTGGTTCAATGATATGGCGAGTACGGGTTGATCTTTACGAAAAACAAAACCCAACACCAATAAGCGCTAGTTTCGAGTTTACGTCCCAATGAATCCTTCAATGCTAACAACACTTCGAACGCTACTGATATTAACACTGCTCCTCTTAGCGGGCTTAGCGACAGTTTTTATTTACAAACCCCAAAGCGTACCTAAATTAGGTAATTTAGGGGGTAATTTCACCTTGATTTCGTCAGAGGGTCCGGTTTCCCTTAGCGACTTTAAAGGTAAAGTAGTTCCTATTTATATCGGTTATGCGTCCTGCCCAGACGTTTGCCCTACGGCCTTAGCAGTGATGAGCCAAGCATTTCGTTCATTAACCGATCAAGAGACGGCACTTGTGCAAGGTATTTTTATTAGTGTTGACCCTGATCGTGATACCCCTGAAAAACTAGCTACCTATGCCCGTTTTTTCAGTCCTCTTATATTAGGTGTCACAGGCAAGCAATCCGAGGTAGATGAGGTTGTGAACCTCTATGGCGCTTTTTATAGAAAGGTTGACCTTGCAGATTCTGCAATGGGTTACGCTGTAGATCACTCTTCACGTATCTACTTAGTTAACCAACAGGGTACCCTCGTTAAAACCCTTTTACATAACAGCAGCCCCAATGAACTGCTAGCAGACATACGTACTTTACTCTCTAATCAATAAGAGCGAAATTTCATGAAAAAATCTTTAATTGCCGCATTAGCACTTTTCTCAAGTTCAGTGTTTGCCGATATCGCTGTAGAAAAACCCTATGCAAGGGCAGTGCCCCAAGGGCAGATGAATAGCGCCGCTTTCATGCAAATATCAAACACCGCTGATACCCAAGTTGACCTGATTGCCGCCCACAGTGACGCAGCAAAAAGCGTTGAGCTGCATACACACACGCAAGTTGAAGGCGTCATGCAGATGCGAAAGATCGATAAAGTTGAAATCCCAGCGAAAGGCAGTGTTTCGTTGGCACCGGGTGGGCTTCATATCATGTTTATTGGCTTAACAAAGAACTTTAACGAAGGAGAGTCTGTTGATTTAACATTGGATTTTTCTGATGGATCTAGTCAGAAACTGACTGTCCCTGTTCAAATGGTAATGCCACACGGCATGATGCATAAGACTCAGTAAGCAGATGTGTGCTGATCAAAAAAGGTCAGCACATTTTACAACCTCGAAGTCGCTGGTCGAAATGCGAGTAGATTGCAATACACGCATCTTTCTCCGAATAAACCCCTAAATACTCAGTTTTATACGATTGAATATAGTTAAGTACTCTTAGCTGGGGGTCTTGGCGGTCAACCTCAGCGGTATAAGATTTGAATCCAACCCGATAAACACCTTCATATCGAGGAAACTGCAACGCACCCATTGGGTCGATATAAATACTCCGCTGCTTACCTGTGACTAATAATGCAGGCACTTTAAGCTCATTTTCTAAATGTAAATCCAAAAAATAGCTCGCCTGACCACAGGTATCGAATACACCTAAAACATAGGTTATCTCTTCATCTACATGATCGGGTTTATTAGGTGAGGCATACAGGTACCATGAAGAATCCGCTGCATCTTTAATGTGAAGCAGCCTATAGAGAAAATCAGGTGATCTAAAAATCGCTAACGATGCTTCTAGCTGCTGATCCCTAATGTCTGCTATCGCGATAGGCGCAAAA
>DAIRSP010000078.1:0-12877 GCA_036804365.1 Neptunomonas sp.
GATAGCTAGATCTTGAATATTGGGATTGCCGGTAAAATCTTTAATCTTCTCAAAGAGGCGATCACCGCGTATCGCTCCCATACTAAAGCTCAGATCGAGTAGACGTATAATCTGTAAACGCGAGAGCTTTTTAGCCCAATGTGTATAGGCCGCTAAGCCACCCGCGGCATAAATACCGCCGACTAATGCCCCCATCGAGCTGCCTGCTATGCAGTTAATGGTATAGCCACGGGCTTCAAGCACTTCAATCACACCGATGTGAGCATAGCCGCGCGCACCACCGCCACCCAAAACTAAAGAAACCGTTGTCATAATGACTAGCCTCCCGAGACAAGCACCACAACCATTTGGTGCTGACCTAGCACCGAGGGTGATAATTCACCTATAGCATATATATCGGCGGATATTTTTTTTTGTTCAAGCAATGTCCGTAAGTTATCTGCTTGCGCCTCGCTGAGTGCCGCAGCTTCGGGAATACTGTCGCCTTTGTGATGTATTACAATGGCTGTTTTTTCTAGAGATCCAGCACTAGATAGTGACTCTAATAGATTGATTTCAGGTAATTTCTCAATAGATAGTAAAGCATAACTCTTATCTTTTAGCATCCCAATGACACGCGCGGTAGGATCCGTTTCCATAATATCTAAATGCGCATAAATACGCCGGTTTCCGCGCTCAATCACATATAAGGCGACTGACTGTCCCGGTAACTCAAAGGCATTGTAGTATTGTGATCGTTCTAAACCGTAAAGTTTTGAATAGCCAAAGACTGAGTTAGCCCACACATTACTGCTACCGCATTCACGACTCTGGCAGCTAAATAATAACTTAGCCTCACGCTCTTCTAGCTGAGATTTAAAGTAATCGACCGCATCTGCCGTGCTGATGTTTTCTGGCAGCATATAGCTGATACGTGTAAGTGTTCCGGAGAGGTGCTGTTCTTTTTCTGTACGCTCAACGCCGTTAACTTTTTCAATGGAACCGAGCACAAATGGGTAGTTGTTTACGTAACTGCGCTGATAATTCACGATCACTGAGCCACGATAACGATCAATAAGGCTATCATCGCCAGAGCCACGTACATCCTGCTCCGCTAAAACCGGAAGCGTAAAAGAAAGTAATAAAGTTGGAACCAGTGTTGCAATAGATCGTTTTAACCACATAAATTAGCAATCCGCCTTTTCTTTGTAGTTTAGTGCAATAAGCTGCATTTTAGTTCTATTAAATTTGCACCTTTATATCAGTAGCAATCTCCTGAGCTGCATTAGGCTCTAAATGCAAGTGATGCCCACCAGCTAAGGTGACAAAGCTGACATTTTGCATAAGGTCGATTCGCTCGCGCCACACATCCTCGTAAATTCCACCATCCCCTAGATACAGTCGAACAGCGTGAGGAATATTCGCTAAGAAAGCACGCACCTGATCTTCACTGAAACGCACTAGGGAAGGCAGCATGAGGTTTGGATCACTCCGCCATACATAGCCCTCATCTACCCGCTTTAAACCGCGCTCAACCAGCCATTCTGCACCTTGGCGCGTCACTGGCCAACGGCCTCGCATACGCGCCTGCACGGCAGACTCTACATCATCATAAGGACGTAGGCTTTTATCAGCCATTTTACGACGTTTAAGAATCGCAGCGGTGAGCTGCTCGGGTAACTCGTCTGTCTTATAAATAACAGGAGCAAGGCCATCAATTAAGAATAGTTTATCGATTCGATCCGGAAACGCAGAGGCAAACAAACTCGCCACACTGGCACCCATGGAGTGGCCTATCAAGGTCACCTTTGCAGTATTAAGCTGCTCTATGACCTCTAACAGGTCACTGACGTTATCCCAAATATAATATGGCATTTGTGGTGGCCGGTGATCAGACAAACCATGTCCAGCCAAATCAAGCGCAATAAAGTGATAATCAGTGAAATGCTTGCGTAGCTCATTAAAGGTTGCTGCGTTATCAAGCCAGCCATGCAGCGCAACAATCACGCGCTCTTGACCACGGCCTGATTCTATAGCTTTAAGGGTAAATCCATTGAAGCTGAATGTTCTTTCGTTCATATCTGACTTCTTAAGCGTGGGATTAATGACTAGAGGGCGCGACGCACGCCCATACCTGCAGCGGGCCAGTCCATATCAAGAATAACGAGTTCACCCGGCATCAGGTTTTCGGGATGTTGGAGATTGCCCTCAAGCAGATAGCTTACCAGATAACCGATTAAGGGCTGATGAGTCACAATTAAGAGGTTTTGCTCTGCGTTCGCTTCTAACGACGTGATTGCATCGGCAATAGGAGATTCGGGTATCCAACGACTATCAAGCTCATACGGTAGATCTGCGAGCGTTTCGCGCACTAATTTTGCCGTTTGCTGAGTTCGCACGTAGGGGCTGCAAATAACCTTATCAATTTGCTGCAACGCCTGAGCATAGCGTGTGGCTTGCTGACGGACAAATCGTATGCCACGCTCAGTTAACTCGCGCTGCTCATCGGTTGGGGCATCATGCCCTGCCTCACCGTGTCGCAGCAAAATAATCATTACACCGCCTCCCTTGGCAATACAAACTCGACATCAGAACTTTGTTCGCCGAGCATCATCGATTTAACAATTTGCTTAACATGCGCACCGTTGAAAATCACTTCATATAAACCAGATACGAGTGGCATATAAATATTAAGCTCATCGGCCTTATGCTTAACGATATGAATAGTATTAACCCCTTCTGCCACTTCCCCTAAAGACGCAACCGCCTCGTCGAGTGACTTACCGCTACCGAGTGCAAAACCGACTCGATAGTTACGACTAAGGGGCGACATGCAGGTTACAATCAGATCGCCAACACCGGCCAAACCTAAGAAAGTCATAGGGTTAGCACCCATACTTACAGCAAAACGACTCATCTCTGCCAAGCTACGCGTGAGCAACATACTCTTGGTATTTTCACCCATACCCAACGCAGAACTTAACCCAGCGGCAATAGCGTAGATATTTTTTAATGTGCCGCCTAGCTCTACACCATAGGTATCTGAACTGGCATAAACACGAAAATATGACTGATGCAACGCGGACTGAACCTGCGTGCGCAACTGCTCATTATCACTGGCGATTACGGTCGCCGTTAACTGGTGCTGTGCGACTTCTTTAGCAAGATTAGGGCCGCTCAGTACGCCGATGTGTGCGTCAGGCAACTCATCACGCAGGATTTGACTCATTAGGCTAAAGGTTTCGCCTTCAATGCCTTTGGTCGTACTGATCACTTTTTGCCCTGCCTTCATATACGGCTTGGCGAGCTGCACAACAGTTCTGAAGCTTTGGCTCGGGATAGAAACAAAGACTAAATCAGCATCTTCTACCGCATCTCTTATATCTGTTGTAGCCCTGAGCGAAGGCGATAATGTATAGCCTGGTAAATAACGTGCATTAAAGTGGGTGGTGTTAATTTCATCTGCTCGTTGAGCATCGCGCATCCACTGCGTTACTGTAATTCCCTTCTCTGCCATGATATTAGCGATGACCGTTCCAAAACTACCACCGCCCAATACAGCGACCTTCTGCTGTGCTGTCATTCTTGCTGGTCCTTAATCAACCGACTTTCTTATTTTGGATCTCGGTCATCAACGCTATCTAGCAAGCGATCAATGCCCTTAAAAATATACGTCACAATGATAAACGCCATCAGCGCCAGAATAATAAAGGCAGCTAACTGCACAATGTCACCGGTTCGCTGATAGCCTGCAACACCAAAGGCCGCAAATAGCGCACTAATAAAGATCCCTAAGACTTTGGAAATTAATCCTGTTTTATGACGATCTTCAGACATCTATCTATACCTTTTTCTCTTCTTGGATAACGGCCTCAGCCTCAGTATCCGCAGGTTCGCAGCAGCAACTCGCCTTCTCACAGGCTTCTGGCTCAGCAGACGCCTCAGCCACGTTTTCATTGTCGTTTTCGGCCGTATATTCAGACGCTGCTTCAACGGTTTCTGCAACTGCTTCCTCTACTACTTCGTCAGCGACAGGGGCTTTTTTAGTGTAGATATCCGCTAGCAACTCAGCATCAGGGTGAATACATTCAAGTTTAACCCCTGTTTCTGCTTCAATATCAGGAATCAAGAAGGAATCATTTTCACAGGCAAAACAGATGGATGTGCCAGAAGCTCCTGCTCGACCAGTACGACCGATACGGTGAACGTAATCATCCGCATCTTCTGGTAATTGATAGTTAACCACGTGCGTAACGCCATCGATATGGATACCACGGCCCGCAACATCGGTTGCAACCAGCACTTCAATTTTACCACTGCGAAAGTCTTCCAGTGTTTTAACACGCTTGTGCTGCGGAATCTCACCGGACATTAGCGCAGCCTTCACACCATCTTTACGCAAACGCTCGGCAAGGTCGCGGGTTTCATGACGGCGGTTGCCAAAAACAATAACCCGTTCGATATTATTGATGCGAATGTAGTTACGCAGCAGTTTGTATTTCTCTTTACTAGAAACAAGGAAGACCTTTTGGCTGATATTATCGGTAGAACGCTTTTCCGCTTCGATCTCTATCTGCACCGGATCACGTGTCCACTGCCGCGCCAAGTTCATAATATCGTCTGTAAAGGTTGCACTATAAAGCAAGGTTTGACGCTCATCACCTTTACGCGGCGTATGGCGAATAATCGTACGCACATCAGGAATAAAGCCCATGCTTAACATACGGTCAGCTTCATCTAACACTAAGACTTCGACGTTATATAGGTCCACTTCACGCGAGCGAACGAAATCGATCAAGCGGCCTGGGGTAGCAACTAGAATATCGATTGGCCCCTCTTTTAGCTGCTTACGTTGTTTATCGTAGTCCATGCCGCCAACCATCGACATCACTTTCAAGCTTGTGTATTTGCAGAGCAGTTCGGCATCCGCTGCTATTTGCAGTGCTAGCTCTCGCGTTGGCGCAATAATTAACGCACGCGGCTCGCCTAAGCGATGCGCATCTTCTAACTCAAAATCCAACAGGTCAGTAATGATGCCCACAAGAAATGCTGCGGTTTTTCCCGTACCCGTTTGCGCCTTACCAATAATATCTTTACCCGCAAGTGCTGGCTTAATGGTTTCTGCTTGAATCGGTGTGCAGTACTCGAAACCCAAATCATGAATGGCGTGCATCAATTCATCAGGTAAAGAGAAATCTTGAAAACGCTTTTTGCCTTCTAGCTTAGCAACAATATGCTCAACCGGCGTCCAAGAGGATTCTTTACGCGTTTTTTTACGATTAGATGTACGACGCTTTTCTTTGCTAGCGTCATTATTTTTTTCTGACTCATCAGATACATGGTTCTCTGCTGAGTTGCTGTTTATCTCTTCCAAGGTTGTACTCACTTTTAACTAATTTCGCGACGGAACGGCGGTAGTGAATCTAAAAGCTGCCTTCCGTAACGGCGTGTTACGACACGTCTGTCTAATAATATTATTCGGCCACTGTCTTGTTCTGTTCTCAGTAACCGGCCGGTAGCCTGCGTTAAACGTATAGATGCTTCAGGAACTGTCCACTCCATAAAAGCATTTCCGCCACGTTGTTCTATCCACTCAGCCATGGTGGCATCGACGGGATCATCCGGAACACCAAACGGGAGTTTCGTAATAATCACCTCGGTTAAATAATCCCCAGGCAGATCTACGCCTTCAGCGAAAGAGGCTAGCCCGAAAATGATACTCTGCTTTTTATCATCAATAGCCAATCGGTGCTGACGTATGATCTCATTTTTAGTCAGATCGCCTTGCGCCAACACATTGACCCTAATTTTACTCTCCAGTTTCTCTAAAACAGAAAACATCTGTTTCCAAGAGCTAAATAGTACCAGTGTTGCCGTTGATTTAAGCAGCACTTCATTCAAAAAGTTAATGACCTCAAGTGTATGCTCTTCTGGCTTACTTGGATCAGATAACATCTTAGGTACTGACAATACCGCAGCACCGGAATAATCGAAAGGACTTGATAAACGGTCACAGATGACACTGGCAGGTAAACCGAGGTCATCGATGACGCGATTAAAACTACCTAAAGCAGTCATGGTTGCTGAGGTCAGTACCGCGCCAAAGCAATGCTTCCACAAATGTTCTTGCAAGGTTTCTGCGGCTGATACAGGGCTACTTCGGCACTCAAAGTCCATACCATCAGTGGCTTCAACGAGGTTAATCCAACGGGCCGTAGGTGCAGCCCCTTCGACATCGGCAATTGAATAACTGCGGTTCAGCCAATAGATAGATTGACCGCGCAACCAAAGCTGCCCCATGCGAGGGTACCAACGCTCGGCCACACTGCGATCAATTTCAGGAATGCCCCCATCTAAAGCTTCCTTAAGAAGATCAACAATCTGTTCGGCTTTGAGCATCCACTTTTCGGCTGCACTGGCCATATCCGCAGCGATCAGTTTCAAGGAGTCGGGCAAAACCCCTTTAGGAAAACGGTAACGCTCAGACGTAGGGCGCTGAGTAACATCTAACAACATGATCTTAAGATCAGACGACAACTGGGCTAGATAGGTTTCTAGATCCTGCTGTGCGGGCGACATACGCTCAATATACTGCGCTAATACCGCGTGGCCATCACATTCATCTAACATATGATCTAGCTGCTTTGTCGCAGATTTAAGCCAACGCTGAGTACTTTTAACACGCATACTGTAGGCAAAATGCCCTGTTGCCTTAGAAGACAGGTGATGCGCCTCATCAAAGATATAAATAGCACTCGAAGGCTCTGGCAAAATCGCGCCACCTCCTAATGACAGATCAGCCAAAACTAAATCATGGTTCGCCACGACAATATCGGCCTTATCCATAGAGTCACGCGACTTATAGAATGGGCACACCGAAAAGTTACTACAGCGACGATTAGTGCAGCGGGTATGGTCGCTAGTGAGTGGCTGCCAATGCTGCTCTTCCATCTCTTCTTTCAAGCTGTCGCGATCACCATCCCACTGCCCAGCTCCAAACTTATCCATAAGGCCTTTATAGAAGGCTAAGGTGGCGGGCTCTAAACGAAATTCCATCTCATCTTCATAGAGGGCGATCTGCCCCATCTCATTTTGAGACTCTAATAGCTTTTCCGCTTGGGAAATGCAGAAGTAGCGCCCACGCCCCTTAGCTAATACATAACGGATAGGCGCTTCTAAAAGCTTGGCAACATCGGGTAAATCTTTATTTAGTAGTTGTTCCTGTAACGCCACAGTAGCCGTCGAGATGATGAGTGATTTACTTCGTGCTTGAGCAATAGGGATAGCACTGAGCAAATAGGCCATAGTTTTACCGGTACCCGTACCTGCCTCTATTACGCAGATATGGTTATCGCCCTGACGCTCATTCTGATCATTCGCTTCGATTCCACCTATGGTTCGTGCGATATGAGCAATCATCATTTTCTGACCATGACGAGGCTTAAGTTCACGATCCGAGAGAAACTTACGATAAGAAGCCTGAATGGTGTTTTTTAAAGCGTCACTAAGCAAAAGAAACTACCTGCAAAATAATTGGCGAGGATGATACCAAGATACTGGATATATAAACAGAAAATTACTTTACAAGATCCAATCCCTGTATATAATCACATGTACTGTATAAAAAGACAGGCAAGATTATGAAACTAACAAAACGACAATCTGAAGTACTCGAGTGTGTTCGCGAGCATATCGAAGCTACCGGCTATCCGCCAACACGTGCTGATATTGCCAAATCGCTTGGTTTCAAATCAGCGAATGCCGCAGAAGAACATCTAAAAGCCCTCGCTCGAAAAGGCGCGATTGAAATCATACCAGGGACATCACGCGGTATTCGATTACCCGAAGTTGAAGAAGTTATCGATGAAGGACTCCCGGTTATCGGGCGTGTAGCAGCCGGCTCCCCTATTCTTGCCCAAGAGCATATAGAGGAACATTGCACTATTTCAGCCAACTTCTTCCATCCACCGGCCAATTACCTACTTCGGGTTCACGGCATGAGCATGAAAGACGTTGGCATTATGGATGGTGACTTACTCGCCGTTCATCAATGCACCGAAGCCCGCAATGGACAAATTGTGGTAGCTCGAATTGGCGAAGAAGTAACCGTTAAACGATTCAAAAAAGAGGGGCATATGGTGTATTTGCTGGCAGAAAACAGCGAATTTGCTCCGATCCAAGTTGATCTCCGCCAACAAGAACTCTCTATTGAGGGGCTCAGTGTTGGTGTAATAAGACAAGGGAGTGAGCCATGATGCAGTCCATTTACCCTCGTACCCACAAAACCAGTTTAATGCTGGGTACCAATGAAATTTCTTCGATTCGAAAGCCTAGTAGTCGAGTTAAAAACACTGCTCGTTCTGGCGAAGGCAAGATTACCGAAATTGTGACTCAAAGCGGTGATCTTGGTGATATGCCGTTACTGATGCCACTGCTTGCAAAGCTCAGCCAAGAGGATCGTTGGTTTGCTTGGATATCTCCACCTATCCATCTACCCAAAGCGTTACTTCAAGATGCGGGCATTGATCTCAAGAAAGTGATGCTGCTCTACCCAGATGAAAACTTCTCTGCCAAACAGCTTGCAGAGAAAGCACTCGCCGCAGGTACGTGTCACGCAGTGATCAGCTGGGTAGGAGATATAACAAACGAAGAGATAAAACGATTGGAGCTATCTGCTCAACTAGGCAGTAGTAATGGCATTCTCATTCGACAACGCCATCCCCACTGATATGACCACCCAGAGCGCCTAATGGATTATAGGTGCAGGCGGTTCGGATACCGGCTCTGGTTCAAACGAAAGATCTGACATGATATGAGCACCCGCTACGAGCATCATACGCGCCAACTCTTCCGACTTCCCCATCAAGTTTTCCTGAACTACCGCTGACAAATTCAAGGTAATCAGTGCCTCTTCATCACCGGCCTTTCGCATGACATACTCGCCCGAAGGAAGTTTAACAATCTCTAAAACCGTTTCTGCCATCTGCTTTACTTTACCACTCTTGCATATCTGAACGTAAACGCTCAACCAGTGATCTGAAACTATCTAACCAACTCTGATACTCAGCAAGAATATCGGCGTCTTCTGAATGGTCTGGGTTGATCTGAATAACATGAATTTCAGATACACTACTGTTGGCTTTAGGTGCTTCTTGAAGCTTGTCCGAGGCTTGCCAGCAGGCATAATAAGCGGCCTGCATTTTATGCAACCAACTATTGCTGTTTTGTTCAAGTAGATTCAGCTCAGAACGTTCTGGCGACTCCTGCCCTGATGCCTCAAACATTGCCTCTAAATCTTCTAGGCAGTTAACTTCACTTGGCTTAAAACGATACTTTTCAGCCACTTCACGAAGAAAAGCAGAATAAGCTGAAGCCAAATGAAACAAAACTGATTCATTATAGGATTCAATGACAGCGTGCTTACTCCAACCAGTTGAGCTATGTGCCGCTGCTAACGCGTCCATGTGGATGCGTGCAAAATTGATTTTCTGATTCGTCCTAACCAGATAAATATTACTCATTCTGCGCCTCTAAAATCGACCAAGTTTGGGTTACTTTGTTTTAGCCTTAGCGGGCTCTTCTACCACCCACTTTCCACCCTGATAGAATGCACGCCAACCGGTCGCTTTGCCATTGACCTCGGTCATCACATATTGCTCCTTTGTCTTACGACTGTATCGAACAATAGTCTCATTACCATCCATATCTTTGACCGGCGCACTAAACAAGAAAGCATACTTTTCATCAATTTCGGTCTTATGTGGCAGCAGTTCAGCAACTTTCGGTGCGCGAGTCTCACGATTACGCGGGAACTGACTAGCCGCCAGGAATAAACCTGAAGCACCGTCCCTTAGAATGTAAGTATCTTCTACTTTTTCACATGCCAACTCCGGCATGGGTACTGGATCCATCTTTGGAGGCGCGGCTTCGCCGTTTTTGAGTAGTTTACGAGTATTTTTACACTCTGCATTGGTGCAACCAAAGAACTTACCAAAACGCCCTGTTTTGAGCTGCATTTCGGAACCACACTTATCACATTCGATGGAAGGGCCTTCATAACCCTTGATGCGATAACTGCCCTCTTCGACCTCATAACCCGGACAATCTGGATTATTACCACAGACATGCAGTTTGCGATTTTTATCAACTAAATAACTATCCATCGCACTGTCACACAATTTGCAACGGTGCTTCGCACGCAATATGCGGGACTCTTCTTCATCATCACCATCAATACTAACGACCTCATCACCCGGTGTTAAATTGATCGTGGCTTTACAACGCTCTTTCGGCGGCAAACTGTAGCCAGAGCAGCCCAAAAACACCCCTGTGCTACCCGTACGAATCATCATATGACGATCGCAATCAGGACACGGGATATTGGTTTCTGTTGGGGAATTAGGGCGCATCCCGTTTTCTGGGTCATGCGCTTCTTCCAAACGACGCGTGAAGCCTTGATAGAAGCGATCTAAGAGTACTTTCCACTCGGCTTGTCCTTTAGCGATATCATCCAACGCATCTTCCATGCGTGCAGTAAAGCTAAAGTCCATCAAGTCAGTGAAGTTTTCAGTTAAACGCTCAGCAACGATATCACCCATTTTACAGGCATAGAAACGACGGTTTTGTACTTCCACATAACCGCGATCCTGTATCGTTGAGATAATCGACGCATAGGTAGACGGGCGGCCAATCCCTCGTTTTTCAAGCTCTTTAACCAAACTTGCTTCGGTATAACGCGCAGTTGGCTTAGTGAAATGCTGCTTTGGCTCAAGCTCTTTCAGTGAAAGCACTTCTCCCGCCTTAACATCGGGTAGAATAATATCTTCGTCACCTTTGCCTTTGCTCGCCATGACACGGGTATAACCATCAAACCTAAGAATACGGCCTTTAGTGGTCAACTCATATTCATCCGCTTTAACAGTGATACGCGAGCTGGTATATAAGGCGGGTGTCATCTGACAAGCGATAAATTGGCGTCGAATCAGGTCGTATAAACGTTCTGCATCGCGTTCCATACCCACTAATGCAGTCGGCTCAACGCTCACATCAGACGGACGAATCGCTTCGTGCGCCTCTTGAGCGCCCTCTTTGCTTGAGTAACGCACCGCTTCTTCTGGCAAATATTTACTACCATACTGATCACCAATATAGGTACGGCAATTTTCAACAGCCTCAGCACTCAAATTGGTCGAGTCGGTACGCATATACGTGATGTAGCCAGCTTCGTATAAGCGCTGAGCCATCATCATTGTTTTCTTAACACCAAAACCTAAGCGGGTGCTTGCGGCTTGCTGGAGTGTAGAAGTAATAAAAGGCGCTGATGGCTTGCTGCTTGTCGGTTTATCTTCTCGACTGACAACGCTGTAGGCTGCTTTTTCTAATACACCTAAGTGCTTTTTCGTTTCAGCGTCAGAGGCTGGACGGAATGTTTGCCCGGCATGTTTAACAACCTCTAAGCGAATAGGATCTTTTTCTTGCGTACCTGCATTCGCGTGCACTTCCCAAAACTCTTCGGGAATAAAGGCACGAATTTCTTTTTCACGATCAACCACAAGACGCACGGCAACCGACTGTACACGTCCAGCTGACAAACCTCGGGCAACCTTCTCCCACAATAACGGAGAGAGCATATAACCCACAACTCGGTCTAAAAAGCGTCGTGCTTGCTGTGCGTTGACATGATTCATGTCGAGTTGCCCAGGATTCTCAAAGGCACTACTGATCGCTTTTTTGGTAATTTCGTTAAATACGACGCGACGGTAACGTTCATCATCGCCGCCAATCGCTTCCCGCAGGTGCCAAGCAATGGCTTCCCCTTCACGGTCCAAGTCGGTTGCGAGATAGATAGTGTCAGCATCTTTAGCTAGACGTTTTAGTTCATCAACAACTTTTTCTTTGCCAGGAAGAATTTCATAATGCGCTTCCCAACCATGTTCAGGATCAACGCCCATACGCGCGATCAACTGCTCTTTGTTCTTTTTAGTCTTATAGGCGACTTTTTCTTCAGCCGACATTTTGCGTGTCAGCGCGGCTTGACGAGCACGCGCTTTTGGATCGGTTTTTTGGGCACTGCCGCTCGTTGGCAGGTCACGAATATGACCTACACTCGATTTAACAACAAATTGACTGCCAAGATATTTATTGATTGTCTTAGCTTTTGCGGGTGACTCAACGATAACGAGCGATTTTCCCATAGGGTAACAAGCCTCGGGTAGATACTGCATAATAAAAAACAGCGAGCATATATAAGTGGTTACAATAGCAGGGTCAAGCTAGTCTACAAAAAAATTTAAGAAACACTATAATCACTTTATACATGCTAAATGGCTGCATGGGTTTAACAATGCGAATGCTTAGCTATATAATTCATGCACTTACAGAGGTAGTTAAGCAAGATGTTACAAGATAATCTAATTTACATACTGTTAATAGCCTTAATTGGCGGCATCGCTATAACGGTTAGCTATCTAATCTCGCGTAAAGAGCATAATTTCCATGTTAAATCTCACCGCCTAGAGTGGCTGAAGTCGCAAACAGCTTATACGCTCGATGCGATAACCACACTTAAAGCGGCGGGTTGTCGAGCAGATTTGATTGAGCGCATGAACCAACATGCCATGGGACTTATTGAAGAGATTAGCCGTCTTGCTCCAGACTCTGATTTAATGACTCAAGTAAATAATCAAAAGGAAACCGCCGACCGAACCCCCGCGGGCCAAGGACAATTTAGTAACGATAAAGATCTGAAACGCTTCCAAATCTACGTCAATTACACTGAAAAATTGATGAGTCAATGGATTAAGAAGGGCAAGATGTCGCCCACTCTGGCTAAAAATATTGGCAAAGACCTGTATTGGCTGAATATTACCGTCGTTGCTGAGGCGCATATCAATCAGGC
>DAIRSP010000079.1:0-12821 GCA_036804365.1 Neptunomonas sp.
AGCTCGGGCAAGGCCGTCCTCTAATAGTGTATGAATGATCGCAGAGCGCTCCACCATCCTCACTTCACAACCTAAGGTTGCTAAGACAAAACTGTCTTTCCCAAGCCCAGCAGTGACATCTAAAACCAGAGGTCGGACGCCCCCTTTAATACCGACAGCCTTAGCGATCATTTGCCCTGCGCCCCCGCCGAACTTACGGCGATGGGCGACCGCACCACTCAGAAAATCAACCCAGACGGGGCCTGGCGCTTTTTTCCCCGTGGTTTGAAGCTGTATACCCTCATAGGTGACATAAAGAAGTAAAGGATCTTTAGCCGTACTAATATCCTTTACAATCCCTACATTGAGCAACTTGAGTTTATGCGCTAACTGGGCGGCCTGCTCTAATAGAGGCGTGTCAGCCGCCGCCACAACAGGCGCGGATAGAGCATCACTCATTTCTGCTGATCCTTTTTCTTCCATGCGACATCATCACGCAGATAAACAGGGAGCGCTAATTCCGGATCAACCGCTAACCCTTTTGCAAAATCGACTGCACCTAACTGTGCGATATGCTCTGCATGCGGATAGGCTTGCGCATCAACAACGGTGACACAACGCTGGACCGAATCACTCATAGTTTCTGCATAGCTCCAACCTGATCCAATACCCACCCAGGAATGACCTTCCGGCAACTCAAGATTAGAAGGTGCATCAACCCGCTCACTACCCTGTAAAACCAACTGCCCCTCTTCAACCGAGTAGGCGGCCCAGTAGATCTCATCCATCCGCGCATCTAACGCAGCAACTATATACTTATCACCATGACTCAAATAACGCGCATACGCCATGCTGGCCAAGGTTGAAACAGGTAACAACTGAAGCTCAGATGCAAAGGCTAATCCTTGCGCTACACCTGTTGCGATGCGAATTCCTGCAAACGAACCAGGGCCTCGACCGAATGCAATACTGTCTAGATCTGAAACCTTTAAAGAAGCGCTATCTAACATTGCCTGAATCATAGGCAATAGTTGCTTAGTATGCTGGCGAGGAATAATTCTAAAATCCTCGCGCGTCTTGCCATCGATATAGAGCGCAACCGAACAGGCGTCCGTCGAAGTATCTAAAGCTAGAATTTTTGACATGTTACCGCCTTGTAAATAAATGAGTCAGCCATTTTAATCATCAGCGCTATTCATTTCATCTGTTTCGAGTAAAGACTCACCCCACCGCGGCATAATGGTTTGCTCGATCCCTAACTGATTAAGAATCCGTGCCACAATAAAATCTATCAAATCCTGTATCGATTCGGGCTTATGATAAAACCCAGGGCTAGCAGGTAAAATAACCGCTCCCATGCGCGTCAGCTTCAACATATGCTCTAGGTGGATTTCGGAATAAGGCGCCTCTCTAGGCACCAGAATCAATTGACGCCGCTCTTTCAACGCAACATCTGCTGCACGCTCGATAAGATTATTGCTCGCTCCAGTCGCAATTGCAGACAAGGTTCCCGTACTACAGGGACAAACCACCATACTCGATGGGGCACCCGAACCGGAGGCAACAGGTGCCATCCACTGCTCACGCGAAAATACCTTAATCTGATTGGGCTTAGCACCTAACCTTTCAGTAAAAAAGGCCTGTTGAGCTTCAGAAGAACCCGGAATTTTCAGCTCCGTTTCGGTAGCGGCAACCACTTGAGCCGCACGAGAAATCATCACAAAAACCTGAACATTGGCAGCCACTAAACATGCCATTAAACGCTCTGCGTATTGCACGCCTGATGCGCCGGTGATAGCGAGTGTGACTCTACGAGAAAAATCAGTCATCTTGCTTGGCCCTCAATACATCCAATAAGCGTTGATGGATGCCTTCAAATCCACCATTACTCATAATAACGATATGCGTACCCGCAGGCGTTCCTTGCCCGACAGACGCTAGAATTTTTGCAACCGAGTTAAAAACAGCCATGCGGGTTTCATGCCCATGAACAACATCTTCAAGCG
Organism: Neptunomonas sp.; assembly: GCA_036804365.1. GTDB lineage: Bacteria > Pseudomonadota > Gammaproteobacteria > Pseudomonadales > Balneatricaceae > Neptunomonas. The sequence goes on from DAIRSP010000079.1 coordinate 1,986, forward strand.
ACCAGCCAATCCCCTCAGGTTGATACCAAATCACTTGATCAGCATCTTTTGCAGATAACGCCAGCCCTTCACGGTGGGCACCTAAACGCATCGTATTGGAACGCGGCTCTATGATCGCCAAAATCTTTTCACTACCGACTTTAGCGCGAAGCCCAGCTAAGGTCGTTGCGATCGCCGTTGGATGATGAGCAAAATCATCGTAAACCGACACCCCATTTACCTCACCCACTTTTTCCATCCGGCGCTTTACGCCACCAAAGTTACATAAGGCCTCAATCGCATGCTGAGGTTGCACTCCCACATTGCGCGCAGCAATCAATGCCATCAACCCATTAGACACACTATGATGCCCCGTCATAGACCAAACAACGCGGCCTTGCAGCACGCCATTGTGGTGAACATCAAAACGAGATCCATCCGCTTCAACTAAATGCGCAGACCACTCCCCGCCATCACCTACGGATGCGGTTACCACAGGTGTCCAACAACCTTGTTCAATGACCTCACCGATCGCAGTATCGAAAGACGGCACAATTATCTGACCATTTGCCGGAACGGTGCGCACGACATGATGAAACTGACGCTGAATAGCAGCTAAATCGGGAAAGATATCAGCATGATCATACTCAAGATTATTTAATATCAGTGTCCTTGGACGGTAGTGTACAAACTTAGATCGCTTATCAAAAAAAGCCGTATCGTACTCATCGGCTTCGATCACAAAAAATGGCGATCCACCTAATCGAGCAGATACATCGAAGTTGTTAGGGACGCCTCCTATTAAATAACCCGGCTGCATACCGGCAAACTCAAGCACCCAGCCGAGCATAGAAGATGTCGTGGTCTTGCCATGCGTACCCGCAACCGCTAATACCCAGCGATCCTGTAATACATGCTCACACAGCCATTGAGGTCCAGAGACATAATGCAACCCTTTATCCAATACATACTCAACTGCGGGGTTACCTCGTGACATGGCATTGCCAATCACCACAAGATCCGGCGCAGGTTCCAAATGCGAAGCGGAATAGCCCTCCATCAGCTCGATGCCTTGAGCTTGCAACTGCGTACTCATTGGTGGATATACATTGGCATCAGAACCTGTGACCCGATAACCTAATTCGCGCGCCAAAATAGCCAGCGAACCCATAAATGTTCCGCAGATTCCTAAGATATGAATATGCACAAAACCACTCCTTCAAATAGATCCGCTAATAATAACGAGAAAATAGGCCAAATGGCGTGCTTTCGCGTGCCTTTTTTCGTATCAACTCATGATTTTTAGCTGTTATTCACGTAAAATTACCGCTACTTAAATTCACAAACGCAAAGGTACTTCCCCCCATGCAACTGCTCAGCCAGTTTCTAAGACGCCACGATACAGACGAACAACTGATGGACTTGATCGCCACATTGATGGTGGCCTGTAAAGAGATAGCGCTGCAGCTTCGTGAAGGTGCACTTGCAGGTGTTCTCGGCACGACAGATAACACCAACGTGCAGGGTGAAACCCAGAAAAAACTTGATGTCATCTCTAACGACATCTTAAAAACCGTTCTATTAAACCACTCTCTCGTGGCAGGCGTAGCCTCCGAAGAGGAAAGCGAACCGGTTCCTGGCAATAAAGAGGGTCGTTATTTAGTTATTTTCGACCCACTCGATGGCTCCTCTAACATCGATATCAACGTATCGGTCGGTACTATTTTTTCGATTTTAGAAGCCCCTGAGGGTGAAGATTACGCGCAAGAGTTTCCCTACTTGCAAAACGGCCGTAAACAATTGGCTTCCGGTTATGTGCTATACGGCCCATCCGCAGTATTGGTTCTGACAACGGGCAAAGGCGTGAACATGTTCACGCTTTCACATACAGGTGACTTCTTACTTACCCGTGAGAATGTTCAGATTCCAGAAGAAACCCGTGAGTTTGCTATCAACATGTCAAACCACCGCTTCTGGGAACCCGCTATGCGTAACTACATTGATGATCTTTTGCTCGGAACAGATGGCCCGCGTGAAAAGAACTACAATATGCGTTGGGTTGCAGCTATGGTAGCCGAAGTTCACCGAGTTCTGACTCGTGGCGGCATTTTTACTTATCCTTGGGATTCTCGTGCACCGAAAAAACCGGGCAAACTTCGCTTAATGTACGAAGGCAACCCAATGAGCATGCTAATCGAACAAGCGGGTGGTTTATCCACTAACTGTTACAGCAATGTCATGGACGTTCAGCCTGACGATATTCATGAGCGCGTATCTATTGCAATGGGTTCTAGCAAGGAAGTAGAGATCCTGATGGAATACCACAAACGCACAGATAGCATAAAAGAGGCTTAATTGAGCTTATAGTCGTATACAAACCCTTGTGTACGACTCTTATAATGCGTGCTAACAAGCTTTTTAATTATCCCTAAAATTTTTACAGTACAGGAAGAGACGCATGAGCTTTGCAAAAGTGCCTGCTGGTAAAGACGTACCTAACGACATCTATGTAATCATCGAAATCCCAGCGGAAAGTTCGCCGGTTAAATACGAGATCGAGAAAGAAGAAGATGCCATTTTTGTTGACCGCTTTATGGCGGCGCCTATGTTCTACCCAGCGAACTATGGCTACATCAACAACACATTAGCCGATGATGGCGATGCGGTTGACGTTCTTGTCTTAACCCCATACCCAGTTATCCCTGGTTCTGTTATCCGTTGCCGCCCTATCGGCGTACTGAACATGACTGATGAAGCGGGTCAGGATGCTAAGCTATTAGCTGTTCCACACGACAAGCTAACCAAGATCTACAAAGATGTTCAAGACATCAGTGATCTGCCTGAACTGACTCTAGCTCGCATCAAACACTTCTTCGAAAACTACAAAGGTTTGGAAGAAGGCAAATGGGTTAAACTCGATGGTTGGGAAGGTGCTGATGCAGCCCGCGCAGCAATCGTTGCAGGCGTAGAAGCATACAACGCTGCGAAATAATCCATCATAGATTAGATTCAAGCCTCCTGCGGGAGGCTTTTTTGTTTTAGGGGAATAACGATGTCGAAAAAAGTTTATTGCACTGCTCAGTTTCAACCTAAACCAGGTAAGGATGCTGATGTATTTGCACTACTCCAAGGCTTAGAACCCAACGCACACCGCGAAGATGGCTGCATCATGTATACAGTAACGCGCCATATTCCAAGCCCTTATGCAGAAGGCGAAAGTTTCTCAATTGCTTTTCATGAAATCTGGGCAGATATGGAGACGTTTGAAGCACACTGTGAACGCCAGCAGATCAAAGACTTCTTTGAACAAAACTGCATCGCCGAAGATGGCCCGGTAGAGAAGTGGAATGTCTGCATCTATACAGATGAGCCTGAGAACTACGATGCCCCAATACTCGGTTAACTCTAACGCCAGTTAGATAACCGCAAATTACTTTAGCCACCCATCTATTTTGAAGAGACGTTAACGTGCAAACAGCAAAATCAGTCATTGTTGTAGGAGCAGGCCCTGCGGGCTTAATGGCTGCTGAGATCATCCGCGCAGCAGGGCACCACGTTGACGTTTACGAGACGAAGCCGACAGCCTGTCGCAAGCTTTTACTGGCAGGCATAGGTGGCCTAAACATTACCCACTCTGAGCCCTACGCTCAGTTCATTCAACGCTATTATGATAAATCCGCTTGGCTAGAGCCCTCTATCAAACAGTTCGATGCTGACGCACTCAGAGAATGGATTCACGATCTCGGTATCACGACCTTTATTGGCAGCTCTGGCAGAGTATTTCCCCTTGAAATGAAGGCCGCCCCTTTAGTTCGCAGTTGGTTGAAACGACTCCGCGAGTCGGGCATCAAATTTCATATGCGACATCGCTTAATCGAGTTAGACCAGTTAAACCTGAAATTTGAGCACGAATACCAAACAATCAGTGTGTGCGCCGACGCTGTGGTACTTGCACTCGGTGGGGCTAGCTGGGCAAAGTTAGGCTCCGATGGCGCATGGCAAGCCATACTTGCTAAATCCGATGTCAACTTACAGCCGCTGCAAAGTGCTAACTGTGGATTTTTAAGCAATTGGAGCAAACACCTCAGCCAAAAATTCTCAGGTTCTCCACTTAAAAATATTGCCTTCAAGTTCCACACCATCAACGGCGATTTGATTCAACAAAGAGGCGAATGCATTGTCAGCCATTACGGCATGGAAGGCAGTTTAATTTATGCCTATTCGAAACATTTAAGAGATGCCATTAATCAAACTGGGCAAGCGGAGCTTTTGATCGATTTACTACCCGACATCAGTGAAGCTAAGTTGATATCAAAACTGAGCACCCCGCAGGGAAAAGACTCATTTAGCAAATACTTAAAACGCACCACCGGATTGTCTGGCTTAAAAGCCGCACTTATTTATGAGCGAAGTGATACAACGATGCGAACGAGCCAAAAGCGTTTAGCGAATTTAATCAAAAACCTACCTGTTACCTTTTTCGCTACTCGCCCAATTGATGAGGCCATCTCCAGTGCCGGAGGTGTGTGTGAACAGAGTTTAACTGCGCAGATGATGTTAAAAAAAGTACCAGGGGTCTTTTGTGCCGGCGAAATGCTCGACTGGGAAGCCCCGACAGGGGGCTACCTGCTGACGGCTTGCTTTGCGACCGGAAAAACAGCAGGTAACGGCGTCATTAAGTTTTTAAAGGACACAAATTAACTATTTTGAGTGATCCTTAGAAGCTTCCCCTAATATGTCGGTTAATTAGTTCACTTCATTCATGACTTGATGTGCACCTTCCCAAATCATAACGCCCGCAATATAAAAAATAACCAACAGCCCGACATAGGCTATCCAATGATGCCGTTGCAATAGTTTGGCAATATAGGTGGATGCGACAGCCATCAGCCCAACAGATACCGCCAAGCCAACCACTAAGACCCATGTATGATGCCGCGCTGCGCCAGCCACAGCTAATACGTTATCCAATGACATCGATAAATCTGCAATCACAACCTGTACCACAGCCGCCTTAAACGTTTTCGGCTGATTATTGGAACTTAATGACTCATCCTCACCTTGATCATGAATCTCTCGCCAGAGCTTCCAACCCACCCATAAAAGCAAGATCCCCCCTGCTAGCATCAAGCCAATCACCTGCAAAAGCTGGACAGCTCCCAATGAAAAAGCGATCCTTAAAACGGTGGCGGCCATAATCCCGATCAAAATCACCTTTTTTCTATCAGCAGCAGGCAGTGATGCCGCTACCATTCCAACGACAATGGCGTTATCACCCGCCAACGCAAGATCGACCAATAACACCTGTAACAAGGCATAAATTTCTGATGCTGAAAACATGCTGTTTCCTTAAACGATAATTCCGAAGTGTAAGAAGGGATTTAGGCGAGTTCATCCTCGATAGCTAAATGGCAGGGTTAGGCCATCAGCTCTGCGGCTATTATAAGATAGGACGCATATAAAAGATGCTCTTACCCTACCCCTAATTAGAGACTTAAGCGCATTCTCTTTGTTAAGATTAGGGTTATTACCTAGCAGAAACAGGATACTTACATGGCTTTCACCGGCACAGATAATTACGTTGCGACTGATGAGTTACAAATGGCTGTTCGTGCAGCGATTACCTTGCAAAGACCTCTGCTTGTGAAAGGAGAGCCAGGTACGGGCAAAACAATGCTGGCCGAAGAAGTGGCCTCATCCCTTGGGAAAAAGCTACTCCGCTGGCATGTTAAATCGACGACTAAAGCGCAACAGGGGCTTTATGAATATGATGCAGTTTCGCGCCTAAGAGATTCACAGCTAGGCAACGAAAAAGTGTACGACATAAACAACTACATAAAAAAAGGGATGCTCTGGCAGGCGTTTGATGCTGACGAGCAAGTTGTACTGTTAATTGATGAGATAGACAAAGCCGATATAGAGTTCCCTAATGACTTATTAGTTGAACTCGACAAGATGGAGTTCTTTGTTTATGAAACAGGCGAACGCGTTGTAGCAAAACACCGCCCTATCATTATCATCACAAGCAATAATGAAAAAGAGCTGCCAGACGCATTTTTACGTCGCTGCTTCTTTCATTACATCTCATTCCCTGATGTTGATACGATGAAGCAGATTGTGGATGTACATTATCCTAATATTCAACAGACGCTCGTCAGAGAAGCCCTTGAGGTTTTCTTCAAAATTCGTGAGATAAATAGTCTCAAGAAAAAACCCTCAACGTCAGAGTTAATTGACTGGTTGAAGCTGCTCATTGCTGATGATATTCCAGCTGAACTACTCCAAAACAGTGATCCTACTAAAGCGATGCCGCCTCTTTACGGTGCTTTATTAAAGAATGAACAGGATCTACACATGCTCCAACGCTTAGCCTTCATGGCTCGAAGAGAACATAGATAATGTTAATCAATTTCTTTAATACATTAAGACGAGCAGAAATTCCTGTCTCTCTTAATGAGTTACTGATTTTAATCGAAGCTCTCAAACAGCAAGTTGCTTTTGCAAGCTTAGATGACTTTTACCTTCTCAGTCGCACCTGCTTAATTAAAGACGAAAAGCACTTTGATCGGTTCGATCGCGCCTTTGGACATTATTTCAAAGGCTTAGATGCGCTTAACTTATTTCCGGACAACCAGATTCCAGAGGACTGGCTAAAAGCTGACTTTCTTAAAAACCTTACGGATGAAGAAAAGGCTCAAATTGAGGCTTTAGGAGGTTTAGATAAGCTGCTCGAAACCCTTAATGAGCGCTTAAATGAGCAGCATGACCGCCATGCTGGAGGCAACAAATGGATCGGAACAGGCGGCACATCGCCGTTTGGCCACAGTGGTTATAACCCTGAGGGCATTCGGATTGGCGGACAAAGTCAACATAAACGCGCCGTAAAAGTCTGGGAAAAGCGCCAATTCAAAAACCTTGATGATCAAGTCGAACTCGGCACACGCAACATGAAGGTGGCCCTACGTAAGTTACGAAAGTTTGCTCGTACGGGCTCTGCAGATGAATTGGATCTCAATGATACTATTCGCTCGACAGCGCGAAATGCCGGTCTGCTTGATATTAAAATGGTGCCAGAAAGGCATAACGCAGCCAAGGTTCTTATCTTCTTGGATATTGGCGGCTCAATGGATCCCTATATTCATCTATGTGAGCAGTTGTTTTCAGCCGCAAGAAGTGAGTTCAAGCATCTCGAATACTTTTACTTCCATAACTGTGTATATGAAAGGCTGTGGAAAGATAACCAACGTCGATTTAGTGACACCCTCTCCACTCTCGATGTATTGCATACTTATGGGAAAGATTATCGGGTTATTTTTATCGGTGATGCCGCCATGTCCCCGTATGAACTTTTCCAACGCTATGGAAGCGTTGAACATATGAATGAAGAGGCCGGTTCCGTCTGGTTGCAGCGTGTTCTAAAAACATGGGAAAAAGCGATCTGGCTTAATCCTGTAAAAGAACGCTTCTGGGATTACACCCAAACCACTGCCTCCATCAAAGAACTCATGGATGATCATATGTATCCATTAACACTGGCCGGTTTAGAGGCAGGAATAAAACACCTGTCTAAGTAAAACATTTAGATTAAAGACTGATGGCTAGCCACACACCTGCCGTAAGCCAAAGCAATCCTTTAATCAGGAAAAACATAAAGCTCACACCCAAAAATGCTTTAAGCTTAGATAATGTGAAATTTTTGGGAAGCTGCTTTAATAACGTATTCATTTTGAACCTCCAATTTGAGCGTTCGATACAAGCCTACTTAAGTAATAGTAGAGACTTGAGAAAATAAAAAGAAATTAGATATCACAACCTATTTGATAGATAAAATCTATTTAAAATCGCAAGTCGATTATTAACAACCTATATAACAAAAAGCACTAAAAAGTGGTATTTTGATAAGAGAGTCACTAGCCTAAAATAGACTTAAAAATACATGTTCACAATGAGGCTTAGCCATGGGATCTCCAAGATTCTCGATTTTGCTTGTTACTTACCAATTGGATGAGCTCAAAGTGCTTTGCAGCATGATCAAGCGCCAATTTCCATTCTTCTATATCGCCAAAAGCGAAGAAGAAGCGATTAAAATCATTACAGAAAAGCAGATCGATGTATTGATCCTTGGTCTTGAGTCGTTACAAGCTAGCGAGAGCTTTTATCTACACCTATTGAGCGCTAAAAAGCAGATTGATAAGATCTTATTCAGAAAAATAGTCCTATGCGCAAAAGAGGAACTCAAAGAAGCATTCAACATTTGCAGCAAAGACGTATTTGATGATTACTACTTAGTTCGGCCGCTTTATGACCCATATCACCTATTGATTCGCTTACGCTTTATACGAAGAATTAGAGAACAAAGCCGTCACCCTGTCAGTTCGCAACTATCAGTAACTGAGCTATGCAACTACTTCGATATGGTTGCTAATAGCCAAGATCAACTCGACGATTTGAATACAGAAAGCTTTAAGCAACTCGTATCGATTGTTTCAAGCTCGATGAAGCAAATGAAACAAACAATCTCCAATACACCCGTTCATGACATCCACAAAATCGGTGATATCATCGACTCGCATACCGATCAGCATCTGATTAAAGATGTTTCAGAACATCAGGCCAGCGTAAACGAAAAAACAAAAGCGGTGATGCGTGATGTCACTGAATTAGCAACGCTTAAAAAGCAAAAAGCACTTCACACGAATACAGCGTCAGCCGAAGAAGCGATTGATCATGATTGTAACATTCTGATTCTTGAAGATGACGTGATTAGCCGTGATCATATCAAAGCCTCTATGGAATCCGCCGGCTACAAGCCACAAGTTTCTGGAAGTGCGACCCATGCAATGAAGTTGATGCAGTCTTGGAGTCCCGATATCGTTCTTGTTGATTTAACGCTTCCTGACATGAGCCCACTCTTTGTCATTAGCTCGATTAAACAAAATCTAGAGATGAGTCATACACGGATTATGGTCTTGGCTAAAGCAGGCGATAAAGAGAATGCTGAAGAAGCAATGAAACTAGGTATTCATGAAATCATGCGTAAACCAATAGATAAGGATCTATTGGTTTACAAAATAAAATACAATCTAGAGCAAGTTAAGATAGCGAAACAGCATCACTAACTCAACAAGCTGCTTGGCATTACAGATTTTCGTCACTCACAACACGTAATGGCAGTAAGTCACTGTCTTTAGTAATGACTAGGGTGGGATCGACACGTACACAACTGCCCGCAAAGTGACCCGCAACAGAAAAGGTACAAACCTGAGCGTTGAACCCTTCTATATCAGGCAGTTTCCAGAGGCCTTGGTAGATCTGATCTTGCTTTGAAAAACGCCCTACAGTTTCCTCTAATAATCCTTCATCGGCATCATACAGACTAATATTCAAGCCACAGCGTCCAGCTATCGGCTTAGAAACATAACCCTCATGTTGCAACTTTTCAGTCAGTTCATAACTACTATCGAGAAGATAGCCGTGCTCAGGAAAGAGCATCGAAAGTACCGGCAAAATGGCTTTGTTGCTCGGTATTAATGTCCATAAAGGCTCATAGACCATGACGCCTTCACGCAATAAAACATCGACCAACCGAGGTGCCGCTGAGCGCGGTTGATCTGTTTGATAATTTTTCAAACGCTCGGCATCATCGTCGCACTCTGCACGAATCTGATCTAAAGCTGTCTCCCACGCCCATGTCTTCCAGACCCACTTTATTTTATCGCCATCGGCATCAATCACATCACCTTCAGCATCCCAAGTGAGACCCGATACACCTTTGATTATTTTACAAGTGATACCGGCCTGCTCAATCGCACTTTGCATAAAGAGAGCATGATAGGTTTCTTCAAGATCACTATCCTGCATAATATGAAGCACACCATTGGCGTCGCTAGACTTCCATGCCTCGATCAGCTGCTCAACAAGATCGCGTGCTGACCCATAACCTTCCTTGCAACCGTAATGAGCCGCCCATTTATCTTGAACGAGCCCCGCTTCCATATAGCAAGAAGCAGAATCACAGTTATATTCGTAAACCTTAATCCCTTTGGATGACATACTAAAATCGAAGCGCCCTGTAATCATCTGATTACGTCGGTTATCCCATGATTGATGGATTTTTGGCCACAGCGCTTCAGGGATATTAAACTTGCTGAGCAACTCATCATTTTGCAAAACATAATCCGTTGCATGCATAAACAAAGCATGAAGTTCATTCGTTGCGCGTTTGAGCTCACGTTGCGCTGTTTCAGACATAACAAAATAGGCTGTCTGATCCTCTACACGATCGGTCAGTTTATGGCCGCCCATCATATCGACGAATGCAGACTCTGCTTCATTCGCTACATTCAGCCATGCTTTAGACTTTTGCCCTTTAGTCACTAAACGACGCAATTTTAGATCAAATAGTGTTGGCTCAACCGGTTCAATAATTTCCGCATGAACATCATCTTCTGTTTGAATAACCCAACCCAATATCGTGGCGTCGCCATAAGAACATTGGAGCCAATAGCAACCATCATCTGTGACGCGAGCAGGTATCTCACGCGAATAAGTTTGACCTTCTGGCCATACTGCATGGGTTACATTTTGCTCGACTAAACGTAAGCGATCAGAAAATACTTCGGTAACAATAGCGACGTGCCCTGTTACCTCAAACTCGCCTCCCTCACTCCAGATCAACAAAGCACCTGGTTCAGGATGACGCTGCGAGCCATTACTAAATGACTTTAATGGTAAACGGTTGTTGTCCGCGATGACGCGCACAGAGGTGAGTCGGAAAATCTCGTATGCCGTCTTCAGCTTGTAAAAAATATAGCCTTTATTGATATAGAGCCAACGCCTAGCAAGCTCGACACATTG
>DAIRSP010000080.1:0-12797 GCA_036804365.1 Neptunomonas sp.
TCGTTGGAGAGCTGGAAAGTTAAAATGGGGTCGTAGATGCGTTTATGATCGACCGCCTCAATATACTCAACTGGCGACATTTCATCGGAATGCTGGTAATAATTGGGAATGCGTCCGCCCGCTAAAATGGCACGTAGGTTGTGTTGGCGACATAATTCTTTACGTGCTTCATAAAGGCGTCGACCTAAACGATATCCTCGATAATCTTTATGTATCAGAACATCTAAACCATATAACGCATCCCCTTCGGCATCATTGAGAATCGTCTCTTTAGTGCTGATAAGATCATCATAGGTATGTGGATTACTAAAGCGCAGATAATTCACTTGCACCGAGAGGGCAACGCCTACGATTTTATCGCGGTCAACAAGACAGATCTGTCCTTCAGGCAGGTCATCAATCAATTTGAAGATGGTATGCTCCGGCCAAGAGCCCCCGATATCGTGGTAGACAGAATCCATAAGTGTTTGTAACTCAGGGTAGTCAGACTTTTCTAGATTACGGAGTTTGAGGTGTAGGTCTTCAAGCATCATCATTCCTTGTAGTGGACGTCTGCTTTAAGACTAGCACAGCTGAATTGCTGCGTCTGCGAACGATGAGTGGTTCGCGAAGAAGGGGATAAAAAAACCAGTCGTCAGATAACGACTGGTTTTTCAGGGTACGCTCTAAGCCTGACGCTTATTCGTAATCACTCATCGGGATACACGAACAGAAGAGGTTACGGTCGCCGTACACGTTATCGATGCGGTTAACCGTTGGCCATACTTTGCTGTTACGCACATAGGCCGCTGGGAAGACGGCTTGTTCACGCGTGTAAGGGCGGTTCCATTCCGTATCAACGATATCAGCCATGGTGTGCGGCGCGTGTTTCAGTGGGTTGTTTTCAGCATCCAACTCACCGTGCTCAACTTGCGCGATTTCACTGCGAATTTGCGCCATTGCTTCGATAAAACGATCTAACTCTGCTTTAGATTCAGATTCAGTAGGCTCGATCATCAGTGTGCCAGGCACAGGGAAGGACATCGTAGGCGCATGGAAACCGAAGTCCATTAAGCGTTTTGCGACATCTTCTTCGCTGATCCCCGAAGCTTCTTTAAGTGGGCGTAGGTCGATGATGCACTCGTGAGCAACGCGGTCGTTACGGCCGGTGTAAAGCACTGGGTAATGAACAGCTAGACGTTTTGCCATGTAGTTAGCATTCAAAATCGCGTATTCAGTGGCTAAGCGTTGGCCTTCGCCACCGGTCATTGCAATATACATCCAAGAGATAGGCAGGATGCTTGCACTTCCCCAAGGTGCTGCAGATACCGCACCGCTTTCTGGGTTAGGCCCTTGAATAGGTTGTACCGGATGGTTTGCTACAAACGGAGCAAGGTGGGCTTTAACACCGATCGGTCCCATACCTGGACCACCACCACCGTGTGGAATACAGAATGTTTTATGCAGGTTCATGTGAGAAACGTCTGCACCGATTTCGGCAGGTTGAGAGATACCGACCTGAGCGTTGAGGTTTGCACCATCCATGTAGACCTGACCACCATTATCATGAATGATCTGGCAGATTTCACGGATACCCTCTTCATACACACCGTGTGTTGAAGGGTAGGTGATCATTAAGCAGCTTAATGCTTCTTTGTGTTGCTCTGCTTTGTTGCGCAGGTCGTCCATATCGACGTTACCTTTGCTATCGCAAGCCACAACAATAACCTTCATATCTGCAAGAGCCGCAGAGGCTGGGTTAGTACCGTGTGCAGATGATGGGATCAGACAGATGTTACGATGCGCATCGCCATTTGCGATATGGAAGTTACGGATCGCTAGCAAGCCAGCGTATTCACCTTGTGCACCAGAGTTTGGCTGCATGCAGATGGCATCAAAACCGGTGATTGCTTTTAGCATATCTTCCAGTTCTGTGATCATTTGCTGATAGCCTTGTGCTTGGTCGAGTGGTGCAAACGGGTGAATGTTGGCGAACTCTGGCCATGTCACAGGGATCATTTCAGCGGTCGCATTCAGTTTCATCGTGCATGAGCCGAGAGCGATCATGCTGTGCGCCAATGAAATATCTTTGTTCTCAAGGTGCTTCAGGTAGCGCAGCATCTCGGTTTCACTGTGGTAGCTGTTAAACACAGGATGCGTTAAGAAATCAGAGGTACGAACCACTTCGGCTGGAATCGAATCTAAAGGCTGATCCAGTGCGTCAATGCTCAGGCCGTGATCAGCGCCCAACAGCACGCAAAACAGATCCATCACTAAGGCATTGTCAGTACGCTCATCGCAGGTCAGACCCAACTGAGTTGCGCCCACTTTACGAGTGTTAATACCTGCAGCCACGAGGCTGTAGTAAAGAGCATCACGTTGATCGCCAAGCTCTAAGGTTAGCGTATCAAACCAAGTGGTGTTGACCAGTTGAATGCCTTTTGCTTGGAAGCCCGCTGCTAAGATATCGGCATAACGGTGGATGCGTTGCGCGATGGTACGTAGACCATCAGGACCATGATAAACCGCGTAGAAGCCCGCCATGTTGGCGAGTAAAACCTGTGCTGTACAGATGTTAGAGGTCGCTTTTTCACGACGGATATGTTGCTCACGGGTTTGCATCGCCATACGTAATGCTTTGTTACCGCGGGCATCGACAGAAACACCAATAATACGACCAGGAACTGAGCGCTTGTACTCATCACGTGTCGCAAAGAATGCCGCGTGAGGTCCACCGTAGCCCATCGGAACACCAAAGCGTTGTGCAGAACCTAGTACTACATCAGCACCCATTTCACCCGGTGATTTCAGCATCACTAAGCTCATGAGATCAGCGGCAGCGCAGAACAGAGCATTTTTGCTATGCGCTTTTTCGATCAACGAAGTCAGATCTTTAACATGACCATGTGAGCCAGGATATTGAGCGATCACACCAAATGGCTCGTGTTGATCGATCAAAGTTTCTAAATCACCGACAACAACGTCATAACCTAAAGGTTCGGCACGTGTTTGGATAACATTGATATTTTGAGGATGTAGATTTTTATCAACCAAGAAGGTGTTACTGCGTTTCGCTTTTGACATACGCTTACATAATGTCATCGCTTCGGCAGCAGCGGTCGATTCGTCTAGCAAAGAGGCGTTTGCAAGATCTAAGCCCGTTAGATCTAGAATCATCTGTTGGTAGTTAAGAATGGCTTCTAAACGGCCTTGAGATACTTCTGGTTGATAAGGCGTGTATGCCGTGTACCAGCCCGGATTTTCCAATACGTTGCGTAAGATCACATTAGGTGTGATGGTATCGGTATAACCCATACCTATCATTGAACGGTTGATGACGTTCTTTTTCGCAACGGATTTCAGGTAGCTAAGTGCTTCTGATTCTGTGCGTGGGTTAGCCAAACCAATCGGTTGTTTAACGCGAATGGACTCAGGTACTGTCTGCTCGATTAGATCAGAAAGTGTCGTAGCGCCAAGTTCTTGCAGCATCGCAGCGGTTTCATCCGCTGAAGGTCCGATATGACGCTGGATAAAATCTTTAGTGTTCTGCAGCTCTGATAATGGGCGGCTGTTTACGCTCATGGTAAGTAATCCTGATATTGGTCTGATTCACGCAAGAAGCGGTTAAAAATTAGCCGCTAATCATAGCTTAAAATGTTTCAACATGCGTTAAAAAATAGTCTAAGTTTACTATAGGAAACAAAGTTTATTGTATTTAAGGTCGTAAATGGTAGTGATTTTTTACATTTTGAAGTGATTTAAGTGCAAGAACGAGGGGATTTAACAAAGTTTTTGGAGGGCGACATAAGCTGTCGCCCTTGGGAAGAGAAAATAACTTAGTAGCTGTAAGACACGGTGACCGAGCCGTAACGCTGTGGCTCTGCTTGCTTTTTGAACTCTTCGGTACGGTGTACATGTGCAAAAGAGACTTTCCAGCTTTGGTAAATACCCGCAACGCCAAATGCAGCTTCACCGACAAAAGGTTCTTTCTCGACTGAGTGGCTATCTGTAAAGGTGTTGCCATCTAAAAAAATGTTGCGAACAACCCAGCGACCATCCATCGACAGGAACGCATGAACGCCCCAGCCTTGGTTTAAGCGTGGATCATTGTTTCCAGGTGCACTGTTATCACCCCCGGGTCTGAGTGCGGATGTACCAAAATCGTCAGGGAGGTTTAAGCCCAGTCGAATTTCTGCACCCGTATTGGCGTAGGTGGCAACGTTACCTAAGCTACCTCCAATATGGGTGATAAAGTCGAAGCCTAGATTTTGGTAAATGGATTGTTTAAGCATTCTGTGCTTATGCTCGTACACCAGTTGAATGCCCGGCTCGTTACTGAGTTGGTTATCCCAGCCTAGAAAAAGATCGATATTGCGTGAGCGATGCACAAAGTCTTGCGCTTCTTGAGCCAGTGCAGCAGGACCGACAACCCCTAGGTTTAATTCGATCGAGTTGAGTTTGTTTTGGGTTTTTGCGTGATAGCCAAAACCTGCGTAAAGCCAACCTGCATAAGGGCGGTCGTTCGGATCGATTGTCGTCCGGTAGCGATCTTCGGGTGTATACATCTGTTGGCCAATCGTAAACACCAAATTCTGTTGTACGTTATCGGACAGATTGTCTTGTGCCGGATAGAGTGTCTCGAACCAACCATTCACATCACGTAACCACTCAGGAATGGCAGGGTCGCTTAAGTAGTTATTGATGTCAGGTGATACCCAAGCCAAACGGATACCGTTGGTGTAGCTTTGGTCTGTATCAGAGAACAAATCATTTTCAAAATACAGATTATGTGTCCAAGGCTCTGCAAGGACACAGGTAGAGAGGGCAGATGCGCTAAGCAGACCTGCGAATTGTTTTAGCTTCATTTAGAAAAATAGTCTGGGAGTTGGACGACGAATAAGGAGTCGCCATGATACCACAAACAGAATAATAAAGAGTGCTAAAGCGAAATAGCTAAGCGATATTCCTGACGCGGTTTGCGTCTGTTTCAGGCAATCACTCGGACCTGTTAAGAGGCCCTGCAGGGTCTGTGGCAGATAGCTAACCAAATCGCCTAACCCTAGTGTGCAACCTGTCTCAAGTTGAGCCGGGTTGGCCTCAAGCCAGACATAGCGGCCTGCGGCGGTCAGCCCTAATAGGGAAAAGAGGCTGTTAAACACAGCGTAAAAACGTTGACCTGAAATCCACGGGTTATGGAAAAATGCTAATAAGAACACCACACTCATGCAGAGCAGTGCTAACCGCATGAGAGTACAAAGTGTACAGTGTATGCCTCCCAAGGCTTGTTCAAGTTCTACATAGGCGTAGGATAGTGCCGAACCTGAAAGCATAAAACCGATTAAATTAAGTCGTCGATAAGAGAAAAACAGATCATCTTGTCGTTTCACAGGTTACCCTTTTGTACTGTTATTATTTTTTTTGGTACCACTGTCCAGATGGTGTTTGCAGATATTCTCCTTTATCTGCTCGTTCGTAAAGCTTTTGAGCAATACGGGCTTCGATCACTTTAATGTCAACACCCGCTTTTTCCGCACTTTCGGCATAAGCCGCTTTACGTTTTTGATTAATATCCGCAACGAGTTTTACAACCTCTTTGCTAGGATTGCTGCTAACGGTTGCGATATAACCACTGGGTGTTTCACCAATAACGCCTTGGCTTTTCGCTTCATCTAGTGAGATTGCCCAAGCGGTATTCGCGGAAAGTGCGATTAAAACCCATGCGCCAATCACCCATTTTTTTAGACTAGTCATCATGATTTAGCTCCTAAAATAGTCCACTCTTCTCTTCGAGAAGGCCATCAATCTCTTTATCCACCTTGATCAAAATTTCATGCTCGATTTTGACATTCAAGTTGATCGTGATCGGCTCGTTAGGTACAGAAACCTGTACTTGGGGTGAACATCCCAGCAAGACTAAGCTGCTCAGTATACTGGCAGTGAGCAGTATGAAAATGCGCCGCATATTCATCTCCCTTAATGATTGGTTTTGGACTTACGGTAGCGCGTCTCTATCTGCTGCGTCAAATCATCTGCGAACTGCAAAGATTTCAGGAGTTTATGCAGGTTTTCAGACACATTAATTGTAAAGTTAACCGGGTGGCCTTGGTTCCAATGAGGATTTGCACCTTGTAAGTTCGTGGCGAGCATCAAACTTCCATTGGGTTCGTAGTTCACCGCAGCGCTTAACGAGCTATAGTGAAAGTTTTCTAACGCTGCTAATGCCATCGACATACCTTGATTAGATTGGCCAAGTGCTTGAACCTCTGGGGTCGGTTGATATTGAATCACTCCGCTGCCATTGGTCTTTAAGAACCCATTCGTCACACTAAATCCTTTCTCACCGAGGTGTAAGGGTAAGTTACCTGACAGTCTACCTTCTCCCGTCAGCCCCTGTTCTTGCTCTAGTTTGAGTAATTCATCCAGAGAAAGTTCATCGATAGATAGGGATGTTTTAAACGCAGGTGTCTTGATGACGGAATAGAAAGGCGTGACATCGATTTTGCCACCTAGCAGTTCGGCAGTCAGGGATTGAAGGTCAAAAATAGCATTATCTGTCCCTAACTTATTCATTTTGTATCGGGATTGGAGGTTATGGATAACAACGCCCGTATCTAATGCTTCTATGGTTAAGTTGCCGGTATCGTCGATGCGATTATTTCTAATGAGCAGTTGGCTATTAAAGTTGGCATTCGTCAGCAAGATTTTGTCGTAGCTTAAATCTAGCCCCGTCAGTGCTTGGGTAATCTTGCCGCTAAGTTGGCCATCACGCCAGTTGAACTCAGCTTGATGCGCGTAGCCGCCTCGGGTGATCGTTAGTGGTTTAGGCCAGCTGAAAGGCAGTTGATTGATCCAACGTTTTTTGGGATCTGGCAACGGTAGTTCATTTAGTTGCCAGGTAATCGTCGAGTTTAGGTCCTGTAACGTGGTATTTACACTGGCCGTTAGATGGATAGGTAGCTCATCACCCGTGACTTGTAAGGTAGTCGTTAGCTTTTCTTCTGTGGTGGCGAGCTTGCCTTTAACAGCAATAGAGGGGAGCTTTTGTTTGCCTCTGCCAAGGGTAATGCGATCAGTGTTAAAGGTCATCGCAACCGCCTGCTGGTTGATGTCGGCAGACTGTATATCGATCTTCAAAGGTGCTGCTTGAATAGCCCAGTCGGCATATTTTACATTTTGGCTATCAATCGCCACCGAAGCTGGCTCGAGTATTTTGTTATCCATTAGGCTGAATCTAAGCGGTGTTTCGAGGGTTAAGCTAAACTGATCAGCGGATGTCTGAGCTTGCTTGAAAGCTCGTAAGCTGATTTGACTACCTTGATGAGTATTTATCACGAGGCCCTGAGTCGACGAATAAAGCCCATCGGCCAGTAATGATAACTCGGCACCCTTGATGGGGGTTGTCGTCAATTTGGCAGAGGCTTTGATCTCTGAATGTTGCTCAGCCGTTAAACTTGATAGCCAACTCTCTAGATTATTCAGTTGACTGTCGATGCTGAGGTTTGTTGTGGCATGCCACTCGCCTTGGGTGATCTGCCATTTTCGGTCGTCAAGTAGCCCTAATTTGCTGAGCAATTGATCTGTTTGATCGAGGGCAAGTTGGTGCTCTGTACGCAAAATTAACCGGTTAACTTCAGTCGTCAGTGAGCCCTTGAGATTAAAGAAGGGGGTTTCAAGTTCATGAGCGGTCAATGAAAGCTGATTGTCGGAAGACAGGGTTAAATCGGCTCGAGCGATGGACTGATTCTTAAAACTAAGTAGTACGCGGCTTAAAAGCTGCTTGCCGGATGTGAGGTAAAGATTGCCGGTTAGACGATAATTTGGCTTTCCCTCTGCATGAATCAGGGTGTCGAGTTGACCGACAACGAGCTCTTTTGCGGGGATGAGTAGCAGTAAGTATTGCGGAAGAAATTGGGCTAAATCGGTCGCCGATGTTGCAGTGGAGATATCCTCTTGGCCAACAATATCTCCTGCCTGTTGGGAGATGAGGAGTTGAATATCTAACGAGGCCTGCGGTATTTCAATTCTAGTGAGTTGACCCGAGAGTAATAGATCCCAAGGGGAGTAGGTGATACGAACCGGCCCTGCTTTGAGAATGGAAATACGATTTTCAGTATGCTTTTCAACACTGAGTTCTGAGATCTGAATGACTTTGTGGTCGGGGTAGTCGAGAGTGAAAACAGGCTTTTGAAAGCCTTGATCAACTAGCCAGCTTTGCACGACATGGGCGGCAATGGTGGGGAGAGAGAGATAGATCCCAACGGGGATAATTAAAAGAATCAGGCTGAGTGCAATGAACCATTTCTTCATCCTGATTCTCTACCCACTATAAATTTTCTAGCATGATGTCATCTAAACGCGCGATTGCCATCTTGATGTGAAAAATAAGATCGGTGTAGTGATCGCTGTCGGCTTCAATATCGATGTCAGCGAGACGCTCTGCTGTTTCATCTAAGGTTTCACCTTGAGTATTGATGCCGGCATCCCTGATGCGCCAATGAATGAGTCCGGCTACTTCCGCTGCAGACACCACTGAATCTAAGTCTTCGAGTAGTTGGTCACGAATTTGGATCAGTTCTGGTATTAAGGGGTCTTGATCATCTGTATTGACATACAATCTAAGCAACTGATCCGCATCTTCAAGTGGATGATCGCCGACTATCCAACCCATTAGCGAATCTTCCTTACAACGTTCAAACCATCACGCAATGTGATAAATACGTTCTCCACATCGGGATCATCAGCAATGAGTCGGTTAGTTTCTACCAAGGTGTCGTCTATTTCTGATTCAGGCTGTAGCACCTTGCCAGACCACAAAACATTATCAAGAATGATGAGTCCACCTGGACGAGTCAGCTCTTTTACTTTGAGGTAGTAGTTTAAATAGTTGCGCTTATCTGCGTCGATAAAAGTGAAGTCGAGCGGCTCTGTCATGGTTTTTTCTAGCTGCTCAAGCGTATCGAGGGCGCGGCCAAAGATCACATCAATTTTGTGACCATGCTCACTGCGAGCATAGAAGGTTTTGGCAAAATCGATAGCACGTGGATTGGTTTCGCAGCAGATAAGCTTGCCATCTTCAGGCATGCCTTCAGCGATGGATAGCGCAGAATAGCCGGTGAACATGCCGATCTCTAAAGCGTTTTTGGGCTGGTGGATCGCACTCAGCATCTTTAATGTACGCCCAACTAAACGGCCGGACAGTTTCTGTGGCCAGCCCATATTTTCGTTGGTCGAATCAATGAGTTCTTGAAGGAGTGGCGGCTCTGCACCGGTATTCAGGAATGCATAATCTTCAACCGCTTCGTTTACCAAGTACTCCATTGTCGCAACTTCTCTCTTTGAAGGCCGTTGTTGCTTTTTCGTTTATGCAGATCAACAGCTTTGAATAAATTAGCCTTAAATCATACCACTTTATGCAAGATGATTAATCACTCAATCAGCAGTCTAGAGAATTTTACCTGCTGTTTAGATATAGGGTTGTTGCGCAATTTCCTCTACAATCAGCGACTCATTGTTAATGGTTAGGAGTGATCTGGGTGGAACCTATTTTTATTTTTCTCATCTCGGGGTTTGTCGCTATGTCTGCCGCGCTCAGCGCAGGTGCTATAAGTAAGCTGCCTGAAGAGCAAAAAACGGGCAAGCTGGCTTCGCGAAATACTCAAGTGGCTGTCATTATGGCAGGAAATTTAGCAGCCCTAACGCTCGTCTGTGCTATGGCATTTGGTATTCAAAAGCTTGATTGGTGGATTCCAGTGATCTGTTTGTTCGTCTCCTTTCCGGTTGTACATCTACTGGTGTTGCAACGATTGCTAGGTGACATTAAGTCATTAATGTTGATGACACCCTTAGTCATTGCCTCTATCCCTGTGCTTTATTACTACTGGTAAATCATGACACTGTCGCTATTGTTTTCCTCTTGGGATTGGGGCTCGTCCCTGATTACCTTTTTGCTAACTACACTCTTCTTTATCATGATTTTTCTTGGCGTTAGAAGCCAGTGGTTTGAAAAGCAGAAACAAAGTGATCAACGGGTACACATGCTGCAACTAAAAGAGATGCAGTATGAAGAGCGTTTAACAGCGCTGCATAAGCTAGAAGATCGTATCGAGAATATAGAATACGATCGGAATGACCTGCGCGAGCAGTTGAGTATTCGACAGGCTCAGGTTGCCGAGTTACAAACGCGATTAAATGCGGATCATGAAGCTAGCGAAGAGAAGTTAAGGTTGCTCACGGAGGCGCGGGATCAATTGCGTCAGGAGTTCCAAAATCTCGCCAACCAAATTTTTGATGAAAAATCGCAACGCTTTTCTGAAGCTAATCGTCAGGAAATGGGTTTGTTGCTGACGCCGTTGCGTGAGCAGATCGGTGACTTCAAACGCCGTGTTGAAGATGTACATGACCGTGAGACAAAAGATCGTCAAGCGCTGCATGCTGAGATCAACCAGCTTAAAACCCTTAATCATCAAATGAGTCAGGATGCGATCAACTTAACCCAGGCGCTTAAAGGTGAAAATAAAACGCAAGGAAACTGGGGTGAAGTTGTCCTTGAGCGCGTCTTAGAAGAGTCGGGATTACGTAAGGGTCATGAATATCAAATTCAGGTGACTTTGCGGGATCAGGGGCAACGCTATCAGCCAGATGTGATCGTACACTTGCCTGATGGAAAGGATGTTATTGTTGACTCTAAAGTATCGCTGACTGCCTATGAGCAATACTGCTCCTGTAAGAACGAGTCGTTGCGTATCTCCCATCTCAGAACGCATACCCTTTCTTTGCGAAACCATATCCGCGGATTAAGTGAGAAAGCTTATCAAAAACTTGAGGGCGTACGTTCTTTAGATTTTGTATTGATGTTTGTGCCGATTGAGGGCGCTTTCCTGTTGGCGTTGGAAAATGATTCAGAGCTATTTCGCTATGCGTTTGAGCGCAATATTATGTTAGTGAGTCCGGCAACCCTATTGGTAACGCTGCGGACGATTCAAAATATTTGGCGCTACGAACATCAGAGTCAAAATGCTCAAGAGATCGCAAAGCGGGGAGCAGAGCTTTATGACAAGTTTGTCGGCTTTGTTGAATCACTGGAAGAGGTGGGAAAACATTTAGGGCGAGCACAGCAAGCTTATGATCTTTCTTACAGTCGGCTGTCAACCGGACGTGGGAACCTCGTTCAGCAGGCAGTTGCCCTCAATAACTTGGGTGTTAATGGAAAAAAGGAGTTACCTAAGCAATTAACTGAAAGCGCCGACCCCTTTGAGCAAGCGCCTTCAGATCTGGATGAAGATAAACGGGACTAATGACTACGGCGTAATTCTCGTTCAAATTGATATTTACGAGACGTAACGTGTTTTTCCATTGCACGAATACGTTGGTCAATTTGAGCGAGTCTTTCCTTAATCTCGGTCGCTTTTTGAGACGCCGTGCTTTCTTTGTTTAGTACCTTTTCTTTTAGGTTGTGAGGTTGTGAAGCTCTAAAATTGGGCTGCTCTGCTGTAAATCTATTACCTGCTGCATGAGGGCGACTCGCGATAAGAAAAATCGCTGCAATATAAGCAAACAGAGCAAAGGCACCTGAAAACATAAAGAGAAAAATAAAACCAATTCTTACACCTAGCGCAGACCATTGCATATTCTCTGCAAGCCCGCCGCATACGCCAGAAATCCAACGATTCTCTCTGCTTCTATAGAGATCTATATCATAACCACGATCTTTAGCTGTAAACATACAGGCTCCTTAATCGGCTTCTTTATTACGCCAGCTGGGTTGCTCTGCATCCAAAATGGTTTCGAGTGTCTCAATGCGATTTTCGAGACGCTCCACTTCGGCCAAAGCTGAACTGAGAATCTGTTTATCTTCGCTGGAAAGACCTTTAGAGCTGCGCCACTGGCTAGCGTAGTGAAGTAACAACCAGAGCGGCAGCACTAAGCCTAAAAAGATCACCATGGGAACGAAGAAAAACGTAAGACTCGACATTATTGATCACCTGTTTCCTTTTGGCGCATGCGTGCTTTTAGTTCTGCAAGTGCCTGATCTATTTTCTCGTCACGTGCTAAATCAGCAATTTCTGATGCTAAGTCTTTGCTGCCTAGATCATAACTTTCCACTTCTGCTTCCATATCATCCATTTTTCGCTCATAGCGTTCAAACTTTTCAAAGGCTTCGTTGAGCTTGTCGCGACTAAATTTGCGTCGTATTTCCAATTTAGAGCGGGTGGTTTGTTCGCGAGAAAGCAGGGATTTCTGTTTGGCTTTGGCATCATCTAGTTTGTGTTGGAGCTGTGCTATCTCATTATTTAGTTCATTCAGGTGTTCTTCTATAACGGTTATTTCATGAGTAGCAATCGTCAATGTCTCGGTTGCAGCGGATTGCTCTGCCAGTGCAGCACGAGCAAGATCTTCTCGGCCTTTGCTGAGGGCTAATGCCGCTTTTTCTTCCCAATCATCAGCGTCTTTTTGAATGGCGTGGATTCTGCGTTCCAGTGTTTTTTTATCGGCGATAACTTTGGCTGAGGTTGTTCTAACCTCGATCAATGTTTCCTCCATCTCTTGGATCATTAGTCGGATCATTTTTTCTGGGTCTTCGGCACGATCCAGTAATGAGTTGATATTGGCATTAATGATGTCTTGAAAGCGCGAAAAAATACCCATTTTGATACCTCTGGTCTGTTCTAAATATGCAAATTGAATAAATCACCTGATGTCTATTGCATAGCTTGTTTTATGCCAAAGATTCTAACTATCTGATTTGTATATATTTGTGTGTTTTTTGATCAAAAATCTTAAAAAATAATCTAACTTATATGGCTATTTAATGGTTAATC
>DAIRSP010000081.1:0-12767 GCA_036804365.1 Neptunomonas sp.
CTAACAAACGCTTCAACATAGGACGCAAAAAGCTTGGCTGCGCTCCTTCTTCGCTAATTTTCGCCAAGCTTTTTCGCCTGTTAAGCGGGCGTTAGCAGTCACTACACATCCAACATATTGCCAAAGGTATAAAAAAGGTATATTTTTGGCAAATGAATAGATTCGAATATGACCCCAAGAAAAGCTTAAGTAACCTTGAGAAGCACGGCATTGACTTCGAAGATGCTCAAGAGCTTTGGCAAAACCCTGATTTAATTGAAGTTTCTGTTAATACGGTGGATGAACCAAGATACGTGGTTATTGGAAAAATAGGTAATAAGCACTGGTCTGTGGTAATTACCCACAGAACTCCAAACATCAGAATTATTTCAGTTCGGCGGTCGAGAAAAGCAGAGGTGGCATTATATGAAAGCTAAAGAATTCGATCAGAAATTTGATTCAAATGAAGATGATATTCTCCCTGAGCTTGATCTTACGTCTGTAAAGCGTGTGAACCAAGAGCAGAAACGCGTCAATGTTGATTTCCCTATCTGGATGATAGAGTCCTTGGACAAAGAGGCCTCTCGATTGGGGGTAACTCGACAGTCAATCATCAAAGTTTGGCTGGCAGAGCGTCTGCAAAATCAGCAGTCACATCACGCCTAGCTGCTAACAAGCACAAACACACGGAAAAAATTTCTGCTGCGCTCCAAAATTGCCGGTGAGCGCGGCGTTATGAAACATGGAAGAAGCTTAAGATGAGTAAGACATATAAAGGTTCTTGTTTGTGCGGTGGCATTCGGTTTTCTGTTAGTGGTTTCAGGTGAGCAATTGCTAAAAGAGTTCGTTGCATCGAATGGTACTATTCGAACCTTCTGCTCTGATTGCGGTTCGAGTTTAGGTTTCCGTGTTAAAGGTTCAACTCTTGATGAAACTGAGTTAGCTATCCCGTTGAGGCCAATCAATAAGGTAAAATCTAACAATTAAAGCCATAATGTATCCCTTTATTTTATGTTTAGTGTTGTCGGCCTCTTAGCTAGGCATTATGGAAAAGGCGCTTCTGATGAAAATTAGTCACCTCGATCATTTAGTGCTGACTGTTTCCGATATTCAAGCAGCAACGCACTTTTATGAAAAAGTGTTGGGTATGAAGCTGTTAGTTTTGGAACAGGTCGGATTGCTCTAGAGTTTGGCAATCAGAAAATTAATCTTCATCAACTAGGTAATGAATTTGAGCCTAAAGCTCAAAATGTCAGAGCGGGTAGTGCAGACTTGTGCTTCATAACCGATATAAAGTTGTCTGATGCAATGAGGCATGTGGAGAGTCAAGGTGTGACTATCACGGAAGGGCCTGTGAAGCGCACAGGCGCACAAGGTGCAATCACTTCATTCTATTCCATAGATCCAGATGGTAATCTCATAGAAGTATCAACGTATTCACACACATAACAACCGCTCTAGAAAGGCTATCAACATGCAGCATTTTCAGCCTACTTAATTGTATTTATGACGAGTGTAATGAAAGTGTTGTATAGCATCGGTTTCTCTCTAAGCTTCTTGGCAACAATATTTTTCTCATTCGTTTGCTGGGAAAGAGATCAAATGCCATACAACGACGCGGGTAAATACTATGATGGCTTTGTCGTTTGGCATGAGCAAGCTGTAGGCGTCTATGCATTGTTAGCTGTTGTGTCATTTATCGTTACCGTTGTTATGGCGGTTCTCTTTCGTAAGGTGCAGCATGATCAGGGCGCCTGCTGATATCCTTAGTCTTATCTAGGCTGATAACTAAAAGAAAGTAGTATTAAAATGAAAATCTTGAGCATTGTGTTATCACTCATATTTATCGCTTCTGGTGGGGCTAAACTTGCTGGATTAGCATTCGAGATCGCTGCATTTGAACGATGGGGCTATCCTCTTTGGTTTATGTATTTCACGGGTGCGATAGAGGTTGCGGGTGCCATCGGCTTGCAAGTTCGATGCTTGTCGGCTCTTACTGGTGGGTGTCTTGCTTTGATGATGGTAGGTGCTGTCGCAACGCATGTGATTAATGCGGAATGGGGCATGATGGTCGTCGCTAGTATTATTCTTGGATTGGCGGCAATTCGCGCATGGTTTGGGCGTGACGAGATACGACCTCTTGTCGGGCGCAAGTCATAGCTCAGTGGTGTGCAATAATAGATCAATCAGGATCTGCTTTAGGATAGAAAAATGCTGATTTGGAAGGGATGGGGAATCTTAGCGCTGATTATGCCTTTGGTGTTTTCATGGACCGCAAATTTTGTTCTTGATTCGATCTATGGTGCAGGCTTCTATCAGGGAAGCACATGGGCGATGCCGTTAGTCATTAGCTTGGCAGCGCTGCCGATTGCGATTATCGGCCATAAGCTTAATAAGAAGCCTGGGCGGATTTTGATCGACCCAGAGAATAATGAAAAGGTTGAATTAAAGACTGTACACACGATGTTTTTGATTCCTTTGCAATATTGGCCTGTGATTATAGTTGGGGTATGTGCTTGGATATACGCTGCGAACAGCGGGCTGATCTATCAGTAAAATCTAACGATCCACACTTTTTATTTCTCATATCCATTAGCATATTGTTTGTTCACTGCTAATCTTTTTTGATATTTTTATCCTTTCTATTCTAAGGTCGTTTTATGCCATCTCATTCTTTAAAATCATCTATGCTTCCACGTTTTATGACACTTCTCTTAGCCGGAGTTTTGGCTAATGACGCCATGGCGATACAGGTTTTTGTTCGTTTACCGAGTGGGCAAAATATTGCCTTGGAGGTTGAACCGAATGACACCGTTGAAAATGTTAAAGCTAAGGTCTTTGATCAAACAGGCTTTGCAGAAGCTCTGCAAAAACTAACCTATGCAGATGTTGAGTTGCCCTCTAATACAACGCTTGTTGAAAATAATGTCCAAAAGGACACTACGATCTTCCTGAGTTTAGAGTTGCCTGAGTATGTGCAGGATAGTCTGCAAGTTCAATCCAACGTTGTAGCAACACAGATTAATACAGCTGCATTGGTATTGCATGGTAATCATGGTCATCCACTCAATTTGCGTGCACTGGCTGACAACGATAATTGTTTTTGGGCTGCAGGCGATTGGGGTGGTTCTAATCTGGGAGGTAGCGGCGACTCTATTGGTCTTGCTGAAGTAGGGGGATGTAAGGTTCTAAACGATTCGCGTACTCAGTTAGGTTTTGCGTTGGGTAAATCGTGGAGTGATGATCGTACCTCGTTTAATGGTAAGCAGAGTAGTGATGGTCAGTACCTAGTGGCTGAGCTGCTCACCCCACTCCAAAGCTTAAAGCCTAACCTTTGGATGACGCTTACGGGTTATTACAGTGATGTGGATGTCGATATCGTGCGTGGCTATAGTGATGGTATTACGGTTGATACTTCCAAGGGTGACACAGATGCAACCACATGGGCGTTGCGCGCGCGTTTAGATTGGGAAAATGCTCTGCAAACACAGAATATTAATATCACGCCTTATGTAGACCTTTCTTGGTTAGAAACACAGGTTGATGCTTATACTGAATCGACAGGCAGTTTACCTGCTGAGTTTGCTAAAGCACGGCACGATGTGACAGAGCTACGCTTAGGCTTGAATGCGCAACGTGCAATGTCACCAACATGGTTGTTGATGGCAGGTGCAGAAGCGGTGCATCGTTTTGGTGGAGCCTCACCTGACCTATCGGGCGTTATCGGTGGGGTTCCTTTTGCTGCGGAAGGTAGTAGTGATAAAGATTGGTGGCTCCATGCATCCGTGGGCTCTGCGATGAACTTCTCATCTCACCGTATTAGCATGAATCTGAATGCTAGTACTGACGGACCAGATCCTGAAATTTGGTTGGCATTGGCCTGGAGTGTTACATTCTAGATATCAAGTTAGCTAAACGGGTGAGTAGTATTCAATGATTAAAAATATAACCTTGTTCCTTGTCCTGCTGTTAACCGCGAGTGGTTACAGTACCGCCAGTGATAAACTCACGTTAAAGCAGACGATGAAAGAGATGCGGCTACAGTACAAGGAAGCCTTAGATAGCCGTTCACCCGAGCGCTTTAATCAGCATATTGATGCTTTTAAGATGAATCTTAATAACGCGTTAGCTTATGACTTTTCTCCTGAAAGAAAAGAGGTTTCATTGGAAGGGTTAAATAAAGTGGAACGCTTTGTCGTGGATATTCCTCAAGCAACGCCGGAAAATTTAGCTGAGCTTCAGCAACAACTTGGTCATATCGATAAACTGCGAGAGGAGTACCACAAAAAAGCGAAGCCGAGCACTTGGGACTTGATACTCAGTATTTTTAAGTCATAAGGGTTAGCTCAAAAGTCATTATTGAATTTAAGCATTTCATTACTATTCTTATTAAGTAGCCCGGCAGAATAAAAAAGGATAGCTTTTATGTGCTTGATTCGTAGTTGCATAGTTAAAATGGATGAGTTTGATAGTGACTACATCTTATAATTTTTTCATCGTCTTATTGTCCATCCTCGTCGCCGTTTATGTTTCCTATATCGTTGTCGGCGTTTGTTTGCGAATTGCGGTATCAAGGCCTAAAGCCGCTATGCTCTGGACGGTGGGTGGTTCAGTTTCGATGGGCATCGGTATTTGGGCGATGCACTTTATCGGTATGTTGGCGTTTAGCTTGCCGGTACCTGTTTATTATGAGATCAGCTTAACTGGTCTTTCGATTATTCCGGCTATTCTCTCCTCAGCAATTGCGTTATTTATGATTCGGCGCAAGGTCAGACTGTTTCTGTATGCGATTACCCCTGTGCTGATGGGCTTGGGAATAGCCGCTATGCATTACACGGGTATGGCTGCGATGAATATGCAGCCGGCTATAGAATACGACGCTTTTACCGTGGCCCTATCAATCGCTATTGCCATCGGTGCCTCAGGTACGGCGATGTTTTTACTTTCCTATCAGATCATTAACAATCAAATTAAACATAGCTTCAAATTGCTGAGTGCTTTGGTGATGGGTTTAGCGATTACGGGTATGCATTATGTGGGGATGTTTGCTGCGCGTTTTCCATTGGATTGTATCTCAGACCCAAGCGGTGGGATTAGTCTAGACCGAAATGTGCTCCTCGTAGTTGTGACCTTAGTCAGCGTGTTTATTCTGTTTGTTACCCAGCTTTCAACCCTTCTTGATAAAAATATATCGGAAAACTCGTTTTATGAGGCGGTCTTTACTGCGCAGGCGAATATAGGTGAGGGGTTGCTGGTGGTAGAGAATAATCAGTTTGTTTTTACAAACCCAACATTACTCAGGCTATTTTACTCATCAGAAAAACCTTTGCAGCAGATGAGTGATTTGGAGGATGCGTTTTCTGAGGGGGAGTTTAAGCGATTCATCGAGTGGGCAAAAAAAGGCAACGCCCAGTCAAACCGTGTGGTTAAACAAGCGTTCATGCTAGAAGGTGATCAAGTTAAGCGAACAATCGAGGTGGCGCTGACCTGGTTTGTATATTTGGATCGAGTACGCCAATTATTTGTGTTTAATGATATTACCGATAAAAAACGAGCAGAAGAGGCGATTAGAAAGCTTAATGAGTCGTTAGAGATCAGAGTTGAAGAGCGCACCCTTGAGCTTAAGCAAGCTAATGTCTATTTAAGCCGAAGTATGGAAACGTTAAAAGCGACACAGTCTGAGTTGGTGCATAGCCAAAAAATGGCCTCATTAGGTAGTCTCGTGGCGGGTATCTCGCATGAAATCAACACCCCAATTGGGATCGGCGTAACCTGTGCTTCGAGTATCAATGAAGAAGTGGCCCTAATCACCGATAGTTTTGAAAATAGCCGGATGAAAAAGTCCGATTTAGAGAATTTTTTCCACCACATGCAAGAGTCAACGACGATTCTGTTGAAAAACTTAAACAGAGCATCAGAATTAATTTCCAGTTTCAAGCGTATCGCAGTCGACCAATCAAGTGATAACGCTAGGATGATTAATCTGCAGGAATACATTGGTGAAGCTATCTTGAGCATGAAGCCGCAGCTTAATAAAACCAAGATTACGGTAGCCAACAACATAGCTTTTGAGATCAATATCTATACTCATCCTGGGGCCTTGTATCAGGTAGTGAGTAATCTTATTCAAAACTCTATTGTGCATGGTTTTCCTGAGAATAAGGAGGGCGATATTTCCATTACAGGCCGTATAGAAGGTGATCAGATTAAGCTTGTCTATCGTGATAATGGCGTCGGGATTAGTA
The DNA here is from genome assembly GCA_036804365.1 of Neptunomonas sp. Classification (GTDB taxonomy): domain Bacteria; phylum Pseudomonadota; class Gammaproteobacteria; order Pseudomonadales; family Balneatricaceae; genus Neptunomonas. The sequence goes on from DAIRSP010000081.1 coordinate 6,225, forward strand.
ATGAGATCAAACACAAAATCTTCGATCCATTTTTCACAACACGATTAGGACAGGGGGGCAGCGGCCTTGGTTTAAGTATTGTCTATAATCTAATCAAGACCACCCTGAAAGGTAATATTGAAGTGATTAACGACCATAATCCTGGGGCATGCTTTGAAATTACACTGCCATACGTGAGCGAGGAGCCGATTAATGTCTGATGATTTAGATTTAATCTATGCACCAGAGGATGGGGCCTCGCAGCAGTCAAAACCACAAACAACGAGTGTTCCTACTTGGAAAGTCCTCATTGTTGACGATGAACAAGACATTCACGATGTCACCAAACTGGCATTAAGAAATTTTGTTTTTGAGGATCGCAAGCTAGAGTTTATCCATGCGTATAGTGGCGCAGAAGCAAAGACAGTGATTGCACAGCATCAAGATATCGCTGTGGCGTTTGTCGATGTCGTTATGGAAACTGAGCATGCAGGCTTAGAGCTAATACGTTATATACGCGATGTTTTAAAAAACAATCTGATCCGGCTAGTCATTAGAACGGGGCAGCCAGGTGAAGCTCCTGAGAGGAACGTCATTCTCGATTTTGATATCAATGATTATAAAGAGAAGTCGGAGCTGACTTCGCAAAAGTTGTTTAGCACGGTTTTAACCTCGTTACGCTCCTATCGCGATCTCGATAACTTAGAAGCAAACCGCAAGGGGTTAAGGCGGGTAATAGAATCATCCAGTGAGATGTTTCGTCCCAAAATGTTGGAAGGCTTCATTCAAGGTATTCTTGAACAACTGATTGCCGTGCTTAATTTAAACGGCAATAGCCTATATGGATATAGTGATTGTTTAGCCGTGGAACTTAGCCAACAGGGCAGTCAGTTAGAGATTGTAGCTGCAACAGGCAATTACAAAGATACTATTGGTAAAGCATTAGACGATCATCAACTGCCAGAAGAGGTCACATCGGTTATCCGCGAGGCGCTTGCCAACAAGGGGATGGTGATTCGTGACAATGCTTACGTTGGTTATTTTAAACCCTGTGCTGAACGAGAAGATATTATCTATTTGAGGAGTAACTCGGCGTTATCAGATGATGATGCTGATTTAGTAAAGCTGTTTCTACAAAATGTTGCTATTGCGTATGAAAATATCCTTTTAAAAGATGAGATAGAAGGTACCCAGCGGGATATGGTTTATATGCTCGGCGAAGCGATCGAGACGCGATCAAAAGAGACCGGAAACCACGTTCGTCGGGTAGCAGAGTACAGTTATCTAATTGCTAAAGGCATTGGTTTAAGTGAGCGAGAAGCGGAGATTCTTAGGATCGCCTCACCATTGCATGACTTTGGCAAAATAGGGATTCCCGATGCCATCTTGCATAAGCCCGGTCGATTAGACGAAACTGAATTTGAAGTCATGAAAAATCACTCCGCTATGGGTAATCAATTACTCAATCGGTCTGATCGAGAAATCCTTAAGGCCGCTGCTATCATAGCCGGTGAGCATCATGAGAAATGGGACGGCAGTGGATATCCGGCAGGGAGTAAAGGCGATGATATTCATGTTTATGGTCGTATAGTGGCGATTGCTGATGTCTTTGATGCGTTAGTAAGCCGACGGTCTTATAAAGAACCTTGGCCGCTTCAGAAAATCTTGGATCTACTAGAACGAGATAAAGGCACGCATTTTGATCCAATGATGGTGGATTGGGTACTCAAGCATACGGACGAAATGGTTAAAATAATGGAAAAATTCCCTGATTCTCACTAAATACAATTAATAAGAGAACTGTTGTGAGCTTAGATACCCTGCTATCAATTGCGCCTTATGATTGGACCGCCGTAGGAACCTCCATCCTCTGTGGCGCTATTATTGGCCTTGAGCGTCAACTGCGCGGTAAACCCGTGGGAGTTCGTCCCTCCTCTTTAATTGTATTGGGGACCTATATTTTTATTGCGTCTTCCCTCCCGCATTATAGGTCAGGTCGTTACTGGCATAGGTTTCTTAGGGGCAGGTGTGATGCTCTCGAAAGAGGGTGTAGTTGTTTTCGCTATTCTGTACGGCGTTGATATTTTAGAGAATTATTCAACAGCTTTTACTCGCGGTGTGCATGCGAAATACAGTCATTGGCGTAAAAATGGGCGGGGCACGGAATAGTCGTTTTGCAGCTGATTTGAAGAGAGAATAGCTAGATATGGTTTAGAACAAAGCAGGGCCAATGCCCTGCAATGTGATCAACTCTTCGCCGATTGACATCTAGCGGGTCGATGTTGAGTTACTTCTTAGATGTCTTTTTCGAAGCTTTCTTTTTTGTCGCTTTCTTTTTCTTAGATACTTTTTTAGCCTTCACTTTTTGCTTAGATTTTTTAGCGGCTTTCTTTTGCGCTTTTTTCTTCGCTGCTTTTGCTTTAGCGGCTTTCTCTTTTTTAGCTTCTTCTTTTTTTGCGTCTGCTTTCTTGTTGGCCTGTTTCTTGGCTTTTTTAGCTAACTTAGCGAGTTTTGCTTTTTCAGCTTTAGTTTGTGTGTTTTCAACTTTTTTACTCTCTTTCTTCGCCATGTCTCAATCCTTTAGCTCTTATTTATCATATGGTTACGTTGAGTGGTTAATGCCAAATAAGACATTAATTTACTGAATTTTCTTTAAGAAACTGTCGTATAAAACGACGAATTTCGCGTGCTGCACTGGTATCTAAATTTTCACAAAGAGACACAAACTGATCTCTTTCTTCATTGTTGATCCGTATGACTAACTGAGAGTTTTTCTTTCCGACTTTTTTTTCTTCAGTGCTTTTTGTCATCTAAAACGCCTCAAATGCACAGTCAATGGCTATTGTTTGTATATACAATTGATAGGCAAACTCTACCGATATAACAGGCTTAAGTCAAAGGTGAGTAAGGTGTTTACACAGGAAAGAGCTAAAAACGTCAGTCTGATCCCTGTGTTTTAACCGTTGAGAATGATCGATAACCCGGCTTAAAAGAACTAACATGCAGGCTTATTTTGAAGGATGACGCTAGTGAAGTAGAACCATGACAGATGAATCTCGGATCAAAGAGTTTGCTGGGCGTATTGAACAATTGTTCGTGGCCATTGAAGAGAAATATGGCGAGGCGTTTGCCGCACGTCGGCAAGAGCGTATCCATGAAGAGCTCCCTCCCAAAAACTCTTTAGAATACGCACTACATTTCGCTAACTACATTGATGATTGTTGGTACTACAGACGCCACTATAAGCCCGTGGTGCTTTGTATTCATGCGCTCCCCGCGCTAGAGGAGCAGTTTAGTCATCTTGATCCTGATAAAAATCATCGAGAAGTAAAACTCTTTCTAAGTGCATTTGCGGCCATGGCTGATAGTTTGCTGCGTTTGGACTTTCCTAAAGAACTCGCCTTAGACTGCTATTTAAGGGCACTGGTATTAGCTAGAAAGGTTTATGATACATATCCACAATTAAGCTGGACTTGGTTAGTCGATTGCTTGTCTAACTTAGCCAAATATTACAGAGCGTTTGATGATGTAGAGTCTGCATCAGGTTTGATGGACGAAGTGTTGTCGTTATATGAGTTACATCATACCAACGAGGAGCAAGATTGGTTTACTCGCGAGTATCAGGATTACTTACTTTTTCTTAAAGAAATTCTGGTTGTGACCCATGACACTTCGGCTATCGATGCCTTAATGCAGCGCAGTTTACGCATCAACAGCTGTTAATTGCTAATAGTAAAACAACCTCGCTAGGAGGTTGTTTTTTATTTGAAGTAGCTAATTAAGCCCCAGTAAACAGGTATTGCTACTAACACGTTGAATGGGAAGGTAATTGCCAGGGATGCAGTGATTGATCGACTTGCGTTTGCTTCCGGTAATGCAACCGATAGTGCAGCGGGAACGGCTATGTAAGATGCGCTGCTTCCCAAAACAACCAGTAGTAACAAACCGCCATTGGATAACCCAAGTAGCAAACCTAAACCACCGGCGCACAGTCCCCCGATAAGTGGCATCACCACGCCAAAACTCAGTAGGAAAGCGCCTTGCTGACGTAACCCAACCATCTTACTGGCAGCAACACCGCCCATTTCCAGTAGGAATAGTGCGAGCATACCGTGGAACAGCGTACCAAAGAATGGCATCACAGAAGCAGTTCGTTCGCCAGCCCAAGCGCCGATCACCAGTCCACCCAGCAGAAGGAGAACACCTTTATTTAATAACGCTTCTTGTAATATCGGGAGTAGAGGGGTTTTTCCTGTACCACGTTTTGCTAGCAGAATACCTACGATGATGGCCGGTACTTCGAGCAGCGCTACAAACAGCGGGAAGTAGGATTCATAAGGTATGTTTCTCACTTCTAGGAAAGCGATAGCAACGGCATAGGTTGCGACACTAACGGAACCGTAGTGTGCTGCTGTTGCGGCTGCATCAATGCGCGTCCAACCACCGATATAAAACAGGATAGGGAATGCAATGAGCGGGAGTAAAGCACCGAACGCTAATACCGCTAATGACTGAGGTAAAATATCAAACAGGTTATATTGGCTGAGCGAAATCCCGCCCTTAAGTCCAATCGCCAATAACAGAAATATAAGACACGTTTGATATAGTCCTGGCGGTAAGCGTAAGTCGCCTTTTAGCCAATGCGCGACCATCCCCAATATAAAAAAGCCTACCCCAATATCTATTTGCATCTCTTACACCTCGTGTTTGACTCAGTTTATTACCTATTTTTGCTGGGGTGTGTCTGATACTTTAACTCTAACCAAAGCAGGTTCGCGATCTTGGATCATCCAGAAGATCACATTGATCGCAGCTAATGCGGCACCCACAATCATTAGACTGGCATCGAAAATTGAGTGTGTGACACCCAGTGCGCCTAGTGTTACTAACATAGCACCTGAAATTAAGCCGAAGATCAGTTGGGAAATTGTCATGATACGTCTCACTTTAATAACGAATTTAATGGATGTTGCATGTGCGTATTATGCGATTTTTTAAAATAGATAAAAGTAGATAATAACTACAATATACATAGATAAAATTCTATGTATAAGGGATTGGCCTATATGTCTGTGACATCGACCTCTTTTCGTAGCCATGCGCATATTGGCACGGTCAGACAGTTAGAGATTTTAGTCTCTGTTTATCAGCATCAAAGTATTACTCAAGCGGCAGAGCGTTTGCATCTGACCCAGCCAACGGTCTCGATGCAGCTAAACAAACTCGCCTCCACCATAGGCTTAGAGCTTTATTACACCAAAGGTAAAAAGCTACGTTTTACGGATGCCGGAGAAGCGGTTGTTGACAGTGCTCGCCAGATATTGAAACAGTTTCAGTACCTTGATTTGACGATTTCACAATTTAAAGGTTTGGAATCGGGCAGTTTATCGTTGGAAGTGGTTACCACGGCTAAATATTTTATCCCTCATTTGATAGGTGAGTTCTATGAACGATATTCGAACATAGATATCCAGTTCAAAGTAGGTAACAGGCAGCAAGTTATTGAAAGGACTCAAGAAGACAACAGTGATTTTTATGTCTTTAGCCACCCACCGGAAGATAAGGATCTTGAGTTAATAGAGTTTCTACCTAACAAGCTACTAGCGATAGCCCCTGCGAACCATGAGCTTGCGGGTCAAAAAAATATCCCCTTGAGTACCTTCGTCAAATACCCGTTTTTAATGCGAGAAGCAGGCTCTGGTACACGTTATGCGATTGAGCAGTTTATCAAACAGCGCGGAACGGCGCTTAATGTGCGAATGACAATCGAAAGTAACGAGGCCATTAAACACGCCATTATGTCAGATTTAGGCGTTTCTATTTTATCTGAACATACACTCTCTTTTGGTGGATTAGCTGGGCTAGTGACGTTGGATGTTGAAGAGCTACCGATTATGACCCGTTGGTTTTTAGCAAGACGTAAATCTCGCCCGCTATCACCGGTAGCGAAGCGGTTTTTAGAATATGTTGATGAGCGGGGAAGGGCGCTGCTTGAAACTGGACTGTGATAGAGGGATGACACAAGTTAAAAAACTACCTCAAAAAAGTGTTTTATAGAGTGGATGGGCTATGCTTAATTTGAAGGCTTTTTTTTTCTTTCGAGGGTTAATAATTCGTGAATCGCCGTGGGGCTCTCTCCAATCATTTTAAACTGGGTGTAGTGATAGGACTGTTGTCGGTATGTCTTTCTGTATTGCCGATGCTAATAAGTTTTATATTATCTAGTCAAAATGCTAAAACAGAGTTGCTAAGCACCGTAGCTAAAGGCGTCGAGTCAAAAGCATTAAATATTAACCATGCTATAAGTGCGGTCTTCTCACAATACGAAGTATCGATTAAAAATTTATCCCAGTCGGATGTTTTTGAAACCAAGAATATCCCTGCCATCTCGCAATATTTAGCCGAAGTTGCAGCCGATAACCCTGATTTTACTAATATTCAAGTAGTGGATGTTGCGGGGTATATCGTTGCAAATTCATCAGGTGGGGGGAGTGTAGGAAGAAGTATTGTAAACATATACCCTTCTATTAAAAGCCTCATGCATAGTGCTGTAAATGGTAAGCA
>DAIRSP010000082.1:0-6614 GCA_036804365.1 Neptunomonas sp.
TAAATAGGCCGCGAATGATTCCGTGAAGAATTGCCGCAATGAAAAAGCCAGCAATAGCTCCCCCAATACCCCCTGTTACTCCGCCAATTACAACTCCAAGAAATGGAAAAACTGATTTTGAGAACATCCCTATACCCCTAGTCTTTATTTTTTATAAATGGAGAAATAATCAATACCCCAAGAAAGAACACAACCATTAACGGCCACAACAAGGCTGAAATTGCAGGTGCCTCAGCAGTGGCAACCCATTTTCGGAATGGCCAATACAAAAATGCAGCGATTACAAAATATACAGCAACCATAATTTTAATCTCCTTAATGATAATTCTTCGCCCAAAACTGAGAGGTTCGCAAGGGAAGCTAACATTTTTATTCATGCGCATGCGCGATATCATTCCTTACTCAAAGGTCAGGAATACTATTTATTTTTCGATAAATCATGGAGTTAGTGCAGGAATTAACTGGAGACTCTCCCTGTAAATACGTATGCGCGTTTTGCTGCTAGCGGTTGCGCGTTATCATTCCATGAAATAAAGCATCTGTTTGATTATGCGCCAGTTTTTAGGTTTGTCTAGTGATTATCTGTGCATTATTCGAAACAAAGCGCGCACTTTTTCTTTATTTCGCTAGATATACTGTATAAACAGGCATAAAAAAGCCCAGCTATTTAAGCTAGGCTTGGGCGTTTTATCTTAACGGTTTTACACTACTTGCCCCGCTGCAAAGCCGCTAGCCCATGCCCACTGGAAGTTGTGGCCACCAAGGTGCCCAGTGACATCTAAGCATTCACCGATAAAAAACAGCCCGGTTAATTTGTTGGCTTCCATGGTCTTTTGGGAGATCTCTTGCGTTGAGATGCCACCTAGGGTGACTTCGGCTGTGCGGTAGCCTTCGGTGCCCGAGGGTTTGACTTCCCATGCGGTAAACAGTTGGCTTATGCGTTCGAGTTCTTTATGGCTTTTATCTGCCATATTGCCGCTTAAGCCAAATATTTCGCAAAGGATTTGAGCCATGCGTTTGCTCATTTTTTGCGCCATTACACTGGAGATATCTGCTCTAGGCTTTTGATTTTTTTGCTCTTTTAGCCATTCAAATAGGTCTTCATTGGGAAAGAAGTTGATCTTTATTGCTAAGCCCGGTTTCCAGTATGAGGATATTTGTAAAATAGCAGGGCCACTTAGTCCTCGGTGTGTGAATAGAAGACTTTCTGTAAAGGTTTGATCGCTTACGCTCACTGTTACCCAGTGCGAGACACCGGCCAAGGGTTTGAGCGATGTCAGTAACTCTGGCTGTAAGGTCACGGGGACTAATGCGGCACTGGTGGGTAAGACGGTTAGACCAAACTGCTTGGCGATCTCATAAGCAAACGGGGTTGCGCCTCCGTTGGGGATTGATAGACCACCGGTTGCGATAACGACAGAGTTCGCCTGAATTTTGCCAAGGGTTGTGGTTAGCTCAAAGTGATCATCTTTTTTATTGAGTGCGTCAACGCGGGTGTTGGTTTTGATCTCTACACCGGCCCACTCGCACTCAGTCATTAAGACACGGAGTATCTCTTTGCTGCTTTCATCACAAAACAGCTGCCCTAGTGTTTTTTCGTGATATTCAACACCGTGGCGTTCGACCAGTGAGATAAACTCACTGACAGGATAGCGGCTGAGGGCTGACCGACAAAAGTGGCTGTTTTCAGATAGAAAATTAGCAGGCCCATTGTGTAAATTGGTGAAGTTGCAGCGCCCTCCACCTGACATCAGAATTTTGCGCCCTACTTTGTTGGTGTGCTCAAGTACCAGTACCGAGCGGCCTCGATATCCCGCTGTCGCTGCACACATTAAACCCGATGCGCCTGCACCTATGATAACGACATCAAATTTCACGCAGAGATCTCTCTAGTAGGACTAATCTGATGATTAATCATCGTTATTTTCATTAGTGTCGGTTTCTTTCTGTTTATTCAGCGCAATAATTTTATCAGCCAATCGTCCACGACGCGCTTGGCCGCTTTTCTCGGCCGCTTCTTCTGCTTCCCTTTGCTTCTGTTTTTCCATCTCTTTTTGGAAAACAGATTTATGCTTTTTCTTTTCCTGATGAGCTTTTTTCTTCAGGCTAAGTTTGCTGGTTTCATCCGCAAGCAGCTCCTCTTTTGAGGGCTTTTTTTCAATAATGTATTGCGATACGAAACTGCGTTTTTTCTTAATGCGTGCCATTTATTGCTCCTACAATGTAATCAGAATTACACTGGCGATGAATCATCTTCGTTATTGCGTAAATTGTTGTAGTAAGCTTTTCTTTCAGCTTCTTGAGCCTCTTTAATGCGTTTTTGTTCTGCCTCAGCTTCGGCCTGTGCTTCTGCTTCGGCGAGAAGTCGCGCTTTTTCTTCCTCTTTTAAGCGCCACTCTTCCACGGTTTCAAACGTAATAGGGCCGAGTTTACCTGAGCGCATATCGTGCAGTAACACTTCAGAGGCTTTATGACGATCAATAACACCACCGGGTCTTAATCCGCCGCGCTTACGCCCAATTTCATCAATTAAGTTATCAGGTGTTTTTGGTAACTCTTTGAATTTATAGCGTTCTATTAAGCGATCGCTGTATGCCGTTAAGACAAACTGCGCAGCAAACAAAGCCACTAACTCATACTCGATAGCTGTGTCTCGAATCGCACCGCTGGCCGCTAGTCTGTAGCCTGAGTCCTGATCTTCGATCTTTGGCCAAAGGAAACCGGGGGTATCAGACAATGCCATACCGTTACTTAATGTGTAGCGTTTTTGGTTTTTAGTCACGGCAGGTTCATTGCCAACCTTGGCGATACGACGACCTAACAATGCATTGATCAAGGTTGACTTACCGACGTTAGGAATCCCCATAATCATGGCTCGAACCGGTCTATCATGGTTAGCACGTGACGGAACCATCTGCTTACACATATCAGGGATACGTTGAATGACTTTTTTCATATCTTGGCTTAAGGCGATCGCTTTAATGCCTTCTTGTGCATTAAAGAAATCGAGCCATTCTTGGGTTTTAACCGGGTCAGCTAAGTCTGCTTTATTCAGTATTTTAAGAACAGGCTTACCTTTGCGAAGTGATTCGACGAGTGGGTTTTCGCTCGACTGTGGCAAACGTGCGTCTAAAACCTCAATTACGGCATCGATATCATCCATAACCTGAGCAATTTCTTTCCGCGCTTTATGCATATGGCCGGGAAACCAGTTAATCGTCATAACACTCTCCTAAACTTGATCGGTTATTATACCTTTAGCTGAGGCGTCTCGCAGGAGAATATTTATGAATATATTTTGGCGCAAATACGGAAGAGAGGCTAAACTGCTAGATGCAAATATATGCGGGACTGCTAATTCATGAATGATACCTTTTCAGCCAGTCAAGTGCTGATGGCCAGACAACCAATTTTCGATGCCCAACAAAGAGTTGTAGCTTATGAGCTCCTCTATCGCAACGAGGATAATATCGAAAATGCCGTTTTTCGAGGCACCCAAGCAACCAGTGAAGTATTGTTAAATGCCTACACCTCCATTTGTGATGGCGGTGAAGTCAAGCGAGTTCCGGCCTTTATAAATCTAACCTACGATATTGTCGTCGATGGTAATATTCCCGAGCTCCCCCGCAAACAGATCGTTTTAGAACTGTTAGAAGACGCTCACGTCGATGACAAGTTTATCGAAGGTGTGCGTAACTTGGTTAAGGAAGGTTATCGTATTGCATTGGATGATTTTGTTTACTCTCCGGCTTACGATCCGCTACTAGAACTCGCTCAGATTGTTAAAATTGATGTCATGGAGCATAGTCTTACTGACATTGCCGCTTTAATTAAGATACTCAAGCCATTTAAAGTCACTCTGCTAGCTGAAAAAATCGAAACCCATGAGATTCTAGAACAATGCATGAAGCTGGGTTTCAAGTTATTCCAAGGCCATTTTTTAAGTAAACCTAAGTTGATTAAAGGCCGCAAAATCACTTCAAACCAAGTGACTTTGCTTCAATTGGTTCAAGCGTTACAAAACCCTGCGGCAAAGCCAGAGAGTCTTGAAAGCCTGATCATCCAAGATCCTGTCCTGACCTATAAGTTACTCAGAATCGTCAACTCTGCTGCTTACTCATTAATTCGTAAAGTTGAGTCGATAGCCGAAGCCATCGTTCTCTTGGGCATCCCTCAAGTTAGGAAATGGGCAACATTGATCGCCATGTCAGCCAATGCTGATAAGCCCGAAGAGCTGTCTCGTACGTTATTGATTCGGGGCCGAATGGCAGAGAACGTCGCTGAACATTATAAACACACCAACGCTGCAAGTTATTTTATGGCTGGGATGATGTCAGGTTTACATGCCCTTCTCGACCTTGAGCAGCATAAGATGCTAGAAGAGGTTCCGCTTGGAGATGACATCAAAGATGCGATCAGTGAGAGTAAAGGAGATATCGGCGCTGTATTAAAGAATGTCATTCATTACGAAGCAGGCGATTGGGATCTGTTGTCCAATGACTTCGATGGTGATGTGTATGAAGCGGCGTACCGGGAAGCGATGGTGTGGACTAAAGAGTCCATGCAAGCGATGACTGATCTCGATTAAGCGCCCCTAACCATAAAAAACCACGCTAATGCGTGGTTTTTTATTCCTTTATTTCTCTTCTTTGGAGTCCGCTTTCTCTTCAGGCGTTACCGGTTTAAACATACTCCACACTGCCATATTACGGTCAGCAATTTTGTTCATCATGGTTAGCGGGTTAGCCACCCCCATCATGGTTTGCATCTGCTCGCGTATCCGCTCTTGATGCTCAAGGAATGACGCAATGCTTTGCTCTAGATACTGGCTCATCATGCCTTGCATACTGTCACCGTAGAAGCGGATAAGCTGTTGCAAAACCTGATTTGTCAAAAGCGTACCATGACCATCTGCTTCTTGCTCACTAATGATCTGTAACAAGATATTCCGAGTTAAATCATTGCCTGTTTTTGAGTCGAGCACTTGAAATGGCTCGCTCGAAAGTACAAGTTGCTTTACGTCTTCAAGCGTAACGTAGCAACTACGAGAGGTGTCATATAGACGTCTGTTTGTATATTTTCGAAGAATGCGCAACGTTTAGTCTCTCTATTTATTGAGCGGTGCGGGTGAATTGCACTCACTGCTTTAATTTTTTTTATTATTAGTATTATATGCGCTCATCATTCCGAGCATCAGCTTTTGAAAAGTCTCCATTGAGCCGACACCATTTGTGATAAACGGCTTCATCAGGGTTAAGGGGTCATACCCTTCAACACCAGCATCCATTTGTTCTTTGAATTTTCTTATCATCTCATCTTGCAACGCCGAGACATCAGGCAACCCTAAAAGCTTTCTCATCTCTTCGGGCGTGATATCAACATCTATTTTAAAGTTCATGGCAGAACCCTTTGATTTTTATTAACTAGACGTGACTTAACTATATAGCTAACTCTAGTGCAGTGCAAAAAATTCAAACCACACATTGAGTACAATCAGTTAATTATTAAAAATCTACTATTGTGCATCTCTTGCTAAAAGGTTCTCAAGCGGCATCGGCCTGGCAAAATAAAACCCTTGCATAGACTGACAACCCGACTGTTGAAGCATCATAAACTGACTTTCAGTCTCAACCCCCTCTACTGTCACCTGAAACCCTTGCGAAACACAGAACTCAATCATTGATAAGGCTTTCTGTTGTTTGCTGTGGTCCGAGAGTAACGCAGTAAAATCTCGATCCACTTTGATGGTATCTACGGGATAATCGACTAACTGCATTATCGAGGTAAAGCCTGTTCCAAAGTCATCTAGCGCCAAATGGAAACCTAATGCCTTGAGGTCAGATAATAATGTGCTGTTGCGAGAAGATTTATTACGGTTGAAGGTTTCAGTAATCTCTAACTCAAAGTTTTGCGGATTAACATCATATTGACGAGTTAAAGCTTGCAACATATCTATAAAAGTTCGCGAGCTTAATTGTGCGGAAGAGATGTTAATATTTAAACGGATATCACCTAAGTGCTCCCTAATGCGTTTGGAGTCTTTAAAGGCTTGCTCAATGACCCACGCATCGATTCGCTCATAACAGCCTATCGTTTCTGCTATGGGTATGAACTCATCCGGAGAAACCTGGCCAAGTTTAGATGAGTTCCATCTAATGAGTGCTTCAACTGAGAGTGTTTTATGAGGCTGCCGAGCATCGATAATCGGCATATAAAAAAGAGTGAGTTCCGAGTAATTCAGTTGTTTCAGACTCGATTCAATTGCACTCACTCTTCTAGATCGCTCAGCCATCGATTCAGAATAGAAACAATACCGGTTTTTACCGGCTTGTTTAGCTTCATACATCGCAGCATCAGCATTAGTTATCAGCTCTTCCGTCGACCCTCCATCCAATGGATAAATAGCCACGCCAATACTTAAGGAGATTGGAAATAATGCATCATTGAATGAGAAACCGTCTAAGCAAATATCTAGCATTCGTTGCGCAAGCCAATGAGCCTGCTGTTCATCAGGCAAGTCAGACAAAATCACTGCAAACTCATCACCCGCTAACCGAGCGGTTCCAGCAGTGTCACCTAAGGGAGAGCTAACAACCTGATCACCAGCTCTTAAA
>DAIRSP010000082.1:6624-12623 GCA_036804365.1 Neptunomonas sp.
CTAACAGCAGTGCATCGCCTGTTCCATGTCCGTAGGTGTCATTTACAAACTTGAAATTATCTATATCTAAATAAAAGAGCGCCGCTTTTTTATTATCAATTTTAGAACGCTGTATCGACTTACTGACCAGCATATTAAAAATGCGGCGGTTGTAGAGTTTTGTCAGCGAGTCTTTCTCTGCTAAGTCTTTGGTCAATCGATAAGATTGCTCTAACTTTTCGTAAAGTTTGCCAAAAGCTCGGCTAACGGCACCAATTTCATCTTGTGCAGGCGACGCTTGGAAACCCTTACCTGATTCAAAATCGACGACCATTAATTGTCGTCTCAAACGTCGGATAGGTCCTGTGATATAGCGGGTAATCAATAGAATTAATAAGAAGTAAGTTGGTATTGCAATGACAACGAAGCTAAGAATTAAACTGTATATAATCTTATCTAGTTTAAGCGCTAACATAGCTCGTGGTATTTCTAGGGAGATCTCAACTCCCACACCAAGATTCCGACTGGAAACAATTGATCCTGCATCTGCCAACGTATGTGACTGTGAATCTTTATAGAAAGAAACGACCACTCCGCTGGCTTGCAGCTCTTTTACTTTGAGATTAAAGGAGGTTGGCTCAACAGCGACAATGATAGCTAACCCAGATTCGCTTTTATAATTGATGGGCTCTTTAAAGGTCCGTTTATCGATCACACGTATACGAGTAATGTAAGTACGCTCACTATCATAGAGGTATTCCGATACCTCATGCTTCTGATCTGCGAATGCCTTAGCAACTAAATTTTTCTGATCTTCAGTCATTACCGCAAAGGGATCAGCACTGTTCTCAAAATAGTACTCCAACTTACCTGATGCCGTAATTAAACCGACTGACATAAACTCGGATTTAAGTGCATTTAAATCACGAATCGCATTCTCAAGCCCTTTTTCAAGAGAGAGTGCTTGGAACATACGGTCTTCTATCGTTAGGTAATTATGCAAGCTATTGCTGTACAAAAGAGACTCGATGAAACTATTAGTGACACTTTTATAGCTAGAAAAAAGCGCATTAAGCTCGGTGACTTGAAGATCAAGAGAACGCTTTTCTAGTTCAAGCAAGGTCTCTTTTTGCGAAGAGTACACCCCCATAAACGCGACGAGGTAGCCGACAATCAGTACGGGTAATATGAGCAAGCTGACGCGTTTATTCAGATTCATGTTGCTTCAACACAGCATTAACAATCCTATGTCGAAGGCTGACATTATTATCCGAAATAATGCGGTAAATTTGGCTTTTATTCATAACGTCATCAGACGGATATATCAGCGGATCATTTTTCACCTCATCAGGTAAAAGCAAATATGCTTCTCGATTAGGTGTTGCTGATCCGATATTTAGGGCGTTAACGGCAGCATTCTCTGGCTGATTAATGAAGTTTAGAAAATCGAAGGCGATGGTTTTTTTGGTTGACCAAGACATGACGGAAAAGCAGTCCATCCAAAGCACTGTCCCCTCTTTAGGAATGCTGTAAGCCCACTCGTTATTGTCCGAATACTCATTCAAAGCATTCTGATCTCCTGAGTAACCTAAAGCCAAATACATTCGATTATCGACTTGGTCATTGTCCACATAACTCATCAAATAGTTATAGCTGAGTACCTGTTTGGACTGTTCCTTTAATATAGAAAACGTGGACTCGAGCTGCTTTTTGTCTTCTGTATTGATACTAAAGCCTTGATAGATGAGTGACGGAATTAACGTGTCTGTCCAATCCGACAACATAACAACATGCTTAGAATTTTCTGGCGACGGTTGAAGTAAGTCCACCCAAGAAGTGGGCGGCACTTTGACTTTTTCTTTATTGTAAACAATGCCAAGCGTTCCCCAGAAATAGGGATAGCCAAAATTGCCACACATCTCACGCCAACGTTTATCAATGTGTACAAAGCTTGGTAAGGCCTGCTCATTAAGGGCTTCTAGCTTGTTGTTTTTACCAAATAACTGCGCGCTAATACTATCCATTATTGCAATATCGAATGATTGACCTCTGCCCGTCCCTAGCACCTCATTACGGTCTTCATCACTATCGTAATAGGTAATATTGACAGTATTCCCTGTCTTATTTTCCCACTGATGAATCACGTCCTCACTAATATAGCCTTCCCACGAAAAGAGATTGAGTTCGACAGCATGCGCTTGAAAAGCAACAGAACTTAGCAGAGGAATCAGATATTTAAGATTCATTATTTTTAGCCATCTAAATGGTCATTATTATTAGAATTGATACCGCAAACAGAACGAAGCGTATTAAAAACAGAATAGTCTATAAAGCAGATAAGACAAGCTAACTGATGGCACATACATGCAGTTAGCTTGTTTATTTTTAAGGCAGGATTAAAGCTCGGTAACGCCGCCCATATAAGGCTTAAGCGCGTCAGGTACGAGAATGCGTCCGTCAGCTGTTTGGTAGTTTTCTAAAACAGCGACCAAGGTGCGGCCAATAGCCAAACCAGATCCATTGAGCGTGTGTACCAGTTCTGGTTTACCTGTTTCTGGGTTTCTCCAACGAGCCATCAAACGACGTGCTTGGAAATCTGTCATATTAGAAACAGACGAGATTTCACGATATTTATCCTGGCCAGGCAACCAGACTTCGATATCGTATGTTTTCGCAGAACTAAAGCCCAAATCCCCTCCACACAATGCCACGACACGGTATGGAAGATTTAGTTTTTGCAGAATTGCCTCAGCATGGCCAGTCATCTCTTCTAAAGCCTGCCAAGATTGATCTGGCGTTACGATCTGCACCATTTCGACTTTTTCGAATTGGTGCTGACGAATCATACCGCGGGTATCTTTGCCCGATGCGCCCGCTTCTGAACGGAAACAAGGTGTATGTGCGGTAAACTTAATCGGCAACTCGGTTGTATCAAGAATCTGATCACGTACGATGTTAGTCACCGGCACTTCAGCGGTTGGGATCAAATAGAACTGACGATCACCAAACGGAACTTTGAAAAGTTCTTCACCAAACTTCGGCAACTGACCTGTACCACGAAGACTGTCTTCGTTAACAAGATAAGGTACATAGGCTTCAGTGTAGCCATGTTCAGTGGTTTGAACATCTAACATAAACTGAATCAGAGCACGATGTAAGCGCGCCATTTTGCCCGTCATCACTGAGAAACGGGAACCCGTGATTTTGGCTGCGGTTTCAAAATCTAGGCCGCCATTCTTCTCACCCAAGGCTACGTGATCAAGTGGATCAAAATCCATTTGCCTTGGTGTGCCCCAAACACGTACTTCAACGTTGTCGTTTTCATCTGCGCCTTCAGGTACAGAGGTATCAGGTAGGTTCGGCACACCTAATAATAGATCTTCTAAAGCAATCGCAATTTCACTTAATGCAGATTTAGCTGCATCCAACTGGCCGCCGAGGTTTTCCACTTCAGCTAATAAAGGCTGAATATCTTCACCCGCTGCTTTAGCTTTACCTATCATTTTAGAACGCGTATTACGTTCATTTTGAAGGTTTTCAGTCAGGACCTGAGCATCACGACGTTGGGCTTCTAGCTCATTAAAACGGGCTACAGGAAACTCGAAATGCTTTTTCGCAAGCTGCTCTGCCACAGCTTCAGGGTTAGCTCGAACAATTTTTGGGTCTAACATGAGATTTTAAACAACCTTATTTAAAACAGGCGGGTGATCCAGATTCCTGCTGATAGTGCCGCAATGCACATCAACACGCTCAATAATATATAGATTAAGGCGGACATTATATGCCCTTCCTGTATCAGTGCCACCGTCTCTAGAGAGAAAGATGAAAATGTTGTAAAAGCCCCCAAAAAACCGACCATCAATAAAGGCCGATACTCTGGGCTTAATCGGGCTTTTTCCATAATTAATACAAATAAAATACCCATGACCAAAGAGCCAAGGATATTACAGGTTAATGTGCCTACAGGTAATTTATCGGCTTTATCGTTCAGTACACCAGCAAGCCAATAGCGACTTACAGCTCCGAGTGCACCTCCAGTTGCGACAGCGATAATTGTTAGCATCCTTAACCTTTATTTGTAGCGTTTATTAGTACTTTGCTCATCAAGCAAATGAAGTTGCTCAAGTTTAGCACTGATCTTAAGTTCAAGACCACGCTCAGTCGGCTGATAATAACGACGACTCGCGACCTCGGGTGGCAAGTAAACCTCACCCGCTGCAAATGCATTCGGCTCGTTGTGAGCATATCGATACTCTGCACCATAACCTAAGTTTTTCATCAATGATGTCGGTGCATTGCGCAAATGCACAGGCACCTCAAACTCAGGATCACTTTTAATATCTGCTCGGCACTGATTAAAAGCCTGATACACCGCGTTGCTTTTAGGAGCACTCGCACAGTAAATGGCAGCTTGAGCAATGGCACGCTCACCCTCCGCTGGGCCTACTCGCTCAAACGCATCCCAAGCTGACAGCGCTACTTGCATAGCTCGCGGATCAGCATTACCAATATCTTCGGAAGCTATCGCGACTAGTCGACGCGCTATATACAAGGGATCGCAACCGCCCTCTAACATTCGGCAATACCAATACAAGGCCCCATCAGGAGATGAGCCTCTGACCGACTTATGGAAGGCAGAAATCATATCGTAGAAGATATCGCCTTGCTTATCGTAGCGACGTCCATTACTGCGCAAAATCTCTTCTAATGCACTAAGAGGTACGACCTCCGCTCCGTTGCTTTCGATGGCTAAATCTGCCGCAATTTCGAGCAGATTAAGCGCCTTGCGCGCATCCCCATCAGCTGCCGCAGCGATGCGATTTAATGCATCTTCTTCGAAGACAATGTTTCTTGATCCCAAGCCCCTCTCGGTATCCGCTAACGCCTGCTGCAATACGGCGTACGCTTCCTCTTGCGAGAGGTTTCTTAGGAGATACACGCGTGCACGCGAAAGCAGTGCGTTATTAAGTTCAAACGAAGGATTTTCAGTCGTCGCGCCAATAAAAATGAAAGTACCATCTTCTATAAATGGCAGAAAAGCATCTTGCTGCGACTTATTAAAGCGGTGCACCTCATCAACAAACAAAATGACTTTGCATTGCCGCGATAGCGCTACCTGTTTGGCTTCATCGATAGATTGGCGAATCTCTTTGACACCGGACAGAACAGCAGAGATCGTCATAAAGTGAGCATCGCAATAGGTTGCGATCATTCTCGCCAAGGTGGTTTTACCTACACCGGGCGGTCCCCATAAAATCATTGAATGTAGAGCTCCCTGCTTGATAGCAAGGTTCAAAGGTTTACCTTGGCCAAGCAGATGTGTTTGGCCAATATATTCATCCAATGTTCGAGGACGCATACTCGCTGCTAGCGGTTGATAAACAGGCGGCGAGTTTGCGAACAGGTCATCCATTAGCTTTCATTATCCATGATGACATCGGTACCTTTCGGCGGTACAAATTTGAATAGAGCATCACTCATAGTTTCATTGATCTGTGGGTTTTGGAACATGATAGTGGTTTGCTGCCCAAGAACATCCTGTAGCATAAGCTCGGTCATCATATTGCCATTAAAGAAAAGCCTGATCCTTTGAAAACTACTTTGAGGATCGCGAGGTAATAGCTCGAATAAGGCCCCACCTTCCTGATTTGCAAGACGCGTAATGGCAAATTTTTGATTCAGTTTTTCTACATCGCCGTTCAGTATCAGGGCAGCACCGTTGGCCTGCTCTTCTACAACCGGTTTGCGGGTAGCTTGTTCTAAATCCGGATCATAAACCCATAAGAAATCTCCGTCACTGACAATAAGCTGCGGGAAGGGTGTTTCTGTCTCCCAACGAAAACGACCCGGCCGAGCTACTTTCACTGTTCCCTTGGAAACTTCTGCACTGGTACTCCGCTCTTTACGACTGATTTGCTCGAAGTTAGCACTAAAACGTTCATAACTTTTAAGTAAAACCTGTAACGACTCAGCTGCTGTTTCTGCCTGAGCCTGCCAAGGCAGTACGGCCAATACACCAA
>DAIRSP010000083.1:0-12109 GCA_036804365.1 Neptunomonas sp.
GTTGCGGGGGCGCAACTCCTACAGAGCGATGCCCTATTGTGGGAGCGATGCCCTCGTCGCGAATGTTTTACCCTTTACAACATTAAGCGGCGGATGTCGCTTAGTAGGCTGTTTAGGTAGGTTAGGAATCGACCTGCATCTCCACCATTTATTGCGCGGTGGTCGTATGATAGGCACAGTGGCAGCATCATACGCGGTTCGAATTCTTTACCATTCCAGCGCGGTTTGATATCCGCTTTGGATACGCCCAAGATCCCCACTTCAGGTGCGTTGACGATTGGTGTGAAGCCTGTTCCGCCAATGCCGCCTAAGCTAGAGATTGTGAAGCATGCGCCTTGCATTTCATTTGGTTTTAGCTTGCGATCTTTGGCCTTAGCAGCCAGTTCGTTTGCTTCCAATGAAAGTTCATAGATGGACTTTTTATCCGCATCTTTGATGACAGGCACCATCAGGCCGTTTGGTGTGTCTACCGCCAAGCCGATGTTGATGTATTTTTTGTAGACGATATCTTCGCCGTTCGCGTGTAGCGATGCGTTGAATTTAGGATTCGCCGCCAACGCTTTAGCTACCGCTTTGATCATGAATGGCAGCGGTGTGAGCTTAACGCCCGCTTTGGCTGCTTCATCTTTCATCTCTTTGCGGAAGGCTTCGAGTTCGGTGATGTCGGCATCGTCGAATTGTGTAACGTGCGGAATGTTCAACCAGCAGCGCGCCATGTTGTCACGGGTGACTTTGGCGATTTTGCTGAGTTTTACAACTTCTACTTCACCAAACTTGCTGAAATCAACTTCTGGAATCGCAGGGATGCCTGATCCACCCGTTACCGCTGCGGCAACTGGTTTTTCTTTCAGCTGTTTCAGTGCATTTTTAACGAAGTTCTGCACGTCTTCTTTGATGATACGACCTTTACGGCCTGTACCTGTGACTTCAGCGAGTGCTACACCAAACTCACGAGCGATCGCACGTACCGCTGGGCCTGCATGGGCGGCGCGGTTTTGCTTGTCGAGTTCTGCTGGGGATAGATTGCTTGTTCGCGGCGAGGGCGCCGCTCCCACAGACGCCGCTCCCACAGGGGCTTCACTTCGCGGCGTGGGCGCCACTCCTACAGGGGCATTACCAGCGGTAGGAGCGATGCCTCCATCGCGAATGTCGTTTGTTCGTGGCGAGGGCGCCACTCCCACTGAAGGCGCCACTCCTTCAGAGCCTGCAACTTCTAGCACAAGAATCACATCACCTTCATTACAAGTGCTGCCTTCTTTGATTTTAACTTCTTTGACTGTGCCGCCTTTAGGGGCAGGGACTTCCATAGACGCTTTGTCGGTTTCTAGTGCGATTAAGCTGTCGCCTTCTGCGATAACATCACCGACTTTAACCATGACTTCGATAACGTCTACGTCTGTAGCACCACTGAGGTCAGGGACTAGGACATCTTCAATGCCACCTGCTGTTCGTGGCGTGGGCGCCACTCCTACAGGAGCAGAGGCTGTAGGAGCGATGCCTTCATCGCGATCTGTTCGTGGCGTGGGAGCGATGCCCTCATCGCGAATGTCGTTTCGTGGCGAGGGCGCCACTCCCACAGAAGGCGCCACTCCCACAGCTTCAAGGATTAGCAGTAGGTCGCCTTCGTTGCAGGTGCTACCTTCAGTGATTAATACTTCTACCACTTTGCCGCCCATTGGCGCTGGTACTTCCATTGACGCTTTATCAGTTTCTAGTGCGATGAGGCTGTCGCCTTCGGCGATGATGTCACCGGCTTTAACCATGACTTCGATGACGTCTACGTCTGTAGCGCCGCTTAGGTCTGGTACTAGGACGTTTTCTACGCTGCCGCCGGCATGTGCTGGGGCTTCTGTTCGCGGCGAGGGCGCCGCTCCCACAGAGGGCGCCACTCCCACAGGTGCCGCTGCTCCTACAGGAGCATTTCCAGCGGTGGGAGCGATGCCCTCATCGCGAATTTCATTTGTTTGTGGTGCAGTTGCGCCCACAGACAGGGTAAGAATGACGTCACCTTCGTTGCAGGTGTCGCCTTCTTTGATAATAACTTCTACGACGGTACCGGCTTGTTCAGCGGGTACTTCCATTGATGCTTTGTCGGTTTCTAGCGCGATGAGGCTGTCGCCTTCTGCGATGACATCACCCGGTTTAACCAGGACTTCTACTACGTCTACGTCTTCTGCGCCGCTTAAATCCGGTACTTTAATTGTGATTGTACTCACGATAGTGCCCTCTATTCTTTGTCCGCTATTCGGTTCAACTCGTTCTTGTGTCTGTGTTTAAAGGGAGTGCGTTTGCACTCCTTATACAGTCCAAGGTGCCGGTTTTTCCGGGTTGATGTTGAACTTCTTCATAGCTTTAGCGATAACAGCCGCTTCAACTTTGCCTTCTTCCTGTAGCGCTTTGAGTGCTGCGATAGTTACGTAGTAGCGGTTCACTTCGAAGAATTCACGCAGTTTGTTACGTGTATCGGAGCGACCGTATCCGTCTGTACCTAGCACTTTGTAGCGGTGCGGGATGTATTCGCGCAGTTGGTCTGCATAGAGGCGCATGTAGTCGGTTGAGGCGATCACTGGGCCTTGACGATCTTTTAAACATTCTGTGACATAAGCCACTTTTGGTTCTGCTTCTGGATGTAGTAGGTTGTAGCGTTCTGCTGACATGGCATCACGACGCAGTTCGTTGATAGAAGTCGTGCTCCATACATCAGACTCAACGCCAAACTCTTCACGAAGAATGATGGCAGCTTCACGCACTTCACGCAGGATTGTACCGCAACCCATCAGCTGGACTTTAAGTTTTGCGTCTTTGCCTTCTTCAAGCAGGTACATACCTTTGATGATGCCTTCTTCAGCGCCTGCTGGCATATCAGGGTGTGTGTAGTTTTCGTTCATGGTGGTGATGTAGTAGAAACGGTTTTCACCTTTTCCGTACATACGCTCGATACCATCTTGAACGATAACTGTTAATTCGTAACCGTAGGTTGGGTCGTAAGATACGCAGTTAGGTACCATTTGCGCCATTAGATGACTGTGGCCATCTTGGTGCTGCAAACCTTCACCATTCAGTGTAGTACGACCAGCGGTTGCACCGATTAGGAAGCCGCGTGCTTGCATATCGCCCGCTGCCCAAATCAAGTCCATCACACGTTGGAAACCGAACATCGAGTAGAAGATGTAGAACGGAATCATCGGGCAGTTGTTGTTTGCGTAGGAGGTTGCACACGCAATCCACGCTGAAGTTGCACCGGCTTCGTTGATACCTTCTTCGAGAATCTGTCCTGTTTTGGACTCTTTGTAGAACATGATCTGGTCGCTGTCATGCGGTACATAACGCTGACCTTCAGAGGTGTAGATACCGAGTTGACGGAACATACCTTCCATACCAAACGTACGTGCTTCGTCTGGAATAATTGGAACAATACGCTCACCGATGTTTTTGTCTTTAACCAGTGTGTTCAGAACACGGTTTAGAGACATCTGCGTGGAGAGTTCACGCTCGCCGCTGCCTTTTAGGTTGCCGGAGAATACATCGAGTGCTGGCGTTTCGAGTGTTTGCACTTCGCTACGACGGCTTGGGTAGAATCCACCTAATTTAGCGCGACGTTCGAACATGTACTTCATCTCTGGTGAATCTGGAGATGGACGGTAGTACGGTAGCTCTTTAAGCTGTTCGTCGTTTAGCGGAATGTTGAAACGATCACGGAAATCTTTCAGGTCATCGATCGCCACTTTTTTCATTGAGTGCGTGTCGTTTTTCGCTTCGCCTGATTTACCTGTACCGTAACCTTTTACTGTTTGAGCAAGGATTACTGTTGGTTTACCTTTGCTGCTCATCGCTTCTGCGTATGCTGCGTAAACTTTGTAAGGGTCGTGTCCACCACGGTTTAGCTTCATGATCTCGTCGTCTGACAGATCTTTTACCATCTCTAGCAGTTCTGGGTATTTACCGAAGAAATGCTCACGCGTGTATGCGCCACCGTTAGCTTTACAGTTTTGTAGCTCACCATCGCATATTTCGTCCATGCGTTTCTGTAGCAAGCCTTTTTCATCTTTTTCAAATAGTGGATCCCAATGACGACCCCACAAGCACTTAACAACGTTCCAGCCTGCGCCACGGAATACGCCTTCAAGTTCTTGTACGATTTTACCGTTACCACGTACAGGGCCATCAAGACGCTGTAGGTTACAGTTGATCACGAATACTAGGTTTTCGAGTTGTTCACGACCTGCCAATGCGATAGCACCTAGAGATTCTGGTTCATCACACTCACCATCACCTAAGAATGCCCATACTTTACGATCGCCACGGTTGATGAGGCTACGTGCAGAGAGGTAACGCATAACGTGCGCTTGGTAGATCGCTTGGATTGGACCTAGACCCATAGATACGGTTGGGAACTGCCAGAAGTCTGGCATTAACCATGGGTGTGGGTAAGATGACAGACCGTTGCCATCGACTTCACGACGGAAGTTGTCTAGTTGATCTTCGGTTAAACGACCTTCAAGGTAGGCACGCGCGTAGATACCCGGAGAGATGTGACCTTGGAAGAACACCATGTCGGCGTCTTGCTCACCCTCGTTACCACGGAAGAAGTAGTTAAAACCGATATCATAAAGTGTTGCAGAAGATGAGAAACTGGAGATATGTCCACCCAGACCATCTTTGTTATCGTTGGCGCGCATAACCATTGCCATGGCATTCCAACGAATAAATGAACGAATTCGACGCTCCATGAAAAGATCACCGGGCATTTGTGCCTGATCTTTTGGAGAGATTGTATTGCGGTAAGGTGTCGTCAATGTAGCGCTATGACCCACACCGATGTCGGAGGCTTTGCGTCCTAGTTGCGTTAACAAGAAGCGGGCACGTTCGTCGCCATCATTTTTAGCTACAGATTCGAGCGCGTCTAGCCATTCTTGCGTTTCAATAGGATCTAGATCTTCTATATATTCTTGCACTTGCCATCTCCACGAATGCTTTTAGCATCATCCCTTTATGTTTATTAGTACTTCTCTTGCCTATCCGTCGTTTTATGCTGCATAGCAGCATTTCCGCTTCTTGTAATTTCTTGTAGTAATACTACAAAAATATTTTAAAAGTGTCTACACGGCCAACTTTAACTATAGATTCAGATCAGAAAACAACCAGTCTTGTAGTTTTTATACATAAGCACTTTATGATGTAAGATTGGATCGTCTGAGTGCCCTTTCTATCCGGGTGTTTTCACGCCCCTGCTCTAATAAAGCGTCTTCTACATAAGCCAGATGATCGTGCGCTGCTTTTTGCGCTTGCTCAGGCTCACCGGAAAAAATGGCTTGCATCAATTTGTAGTGTTGTTGATGAATTTTTTCTCGGTAATCGCGTTTTGGGTAAATATTTTGCAAGTTGTCGCCGATATGCTGACGCAATAAACTGAACAGTGCGCGCATCATGTGGAGTAGCACCATGTTGTGTGTTGAGGCTGCGATCGTTAGATGAAACTCAACATCGGCGGCAACTTCTTTATCAAAGGCTTTATTTTCGTGATGTATTTGGAGTGCTTCGTAGCTGGCTTTGATCGCCGCTTTGTCAGCAGGGGTGCTTCGCAGTGCAGCATAATAGGCGGTTACACCTTCGAGTGCGTGACGAAATTCGAGCAGATCGTACTGAGCTTCAGGATGCGTTTTAAAGAGTTCGAGTAGCGGATCCATAAAGCTACCACCGAGGTCTTCGGACACATAGGTGCCTCCGCCTTGGCGACTGATCAACAGGCCTTTTGCCGCGAGCTTTTGTATCGCTTCTCGGAGTGAAGGTCGAGACACTTCAAACTGCAACGCTAACTCGCGCTCGGGCGGTAGCTTCTGCCCTGGCTTCAGCGTCCCTTCAAGAATCATCTCTTCCATTCTTTGGACGATGACATCCGATATCTTCGGTTGTTTTACTCGCTGATACCCCATTGCTTGCCTTTCCAAATCAATTACCTTTATTCACTAGCTTGTCACGCTAATTTCATACTACTTACGTAGATTCACTGAATGGTTAAGTTGCCATTCTGTACTATGCTTGAGCTTGCAGATAATAAAAAAGATATGCGTTACGCAGCTGCAACAAATTGGTCAAACCAATTTTTTAGTCAAACACTCTAAGTTGAACCTAGCTCGATTTTAGAAAAATTCCAATATTTATTTGCTTCAAAAAAGATTTGACAAGCACTGTTTAAAAAAAATGCAGTAGCGTTCTATAGCATGGTAAATTGGTAATACCAATATATCAAGCAGGATTTTCAAGTGTAGTTGTGTAATACTTCGGTGGTACATCACTACAAATGATTTGACTACAAAAATAAATAATCGTCATTGAGGATGAGAGATGAAAAAGTTTACCAAAACACTGATCTCCACGGCTGTCATCGCTGCTGCTGCAGCTGCAGTTATTCCAGCTCAGGCTGCTGATAATATTTTATTAAAAACACCTATCGCGTTTGGTTCTAACCTACCTGCGTTAGGCACGCCGATTGTTTGGGTTTCCGAACAGTTGAACCTGGTATCTGACGGCTCTATCAAAATGAAAATTTATGAGCCGGGCAAATTGGTAGGTCCTCCAGAAATTTTGGATGCGGTTTCTTCTGGTAAAGTGAACTCTGGTTACGCGACTGCAGGTTACTGGCAAGGTAAAATGCCTGCAGCTGCATTGTTCTCTGCTGTTCCATTCGGTCCTGAAGCGGGCGAATACATGGCGTGGATGTACTACGGTAACGGTTTGAAACTGTATCAAGAAATGTATGATACAAACGGCTACAACGTTAAAGTTATCCCTTGCGCAATCATCTCTCCTGAAACTTCAGGCTGGTTCAAAAAGCCAATCGACAAACCTGAAGACTTGAAAGGTCTGAACATGCGTTTCTTCGGTCTAGGTGCTTCTGTGATGGAAAAACTGGGCGTATCTACGTCTCAGCTTCCAGGTGGTGAAATCTTCGGTGCTCTTGAGAAAGGTGCTATCGATGCGTCTGAGTTCTCTCAGCCTGCAATCGACCAACGTCTTGGCTTCCAGAAAATCGTTAAGTACAACTACTTCCCTGGTTGGCATCAACAAGCGACTATCTTCGAATTGCTAGTCAACAAAGAAGCATGGGGCAAAATGTCTGCAGGTCAGCAGGCAACTGTTGAAAACACCTGTAAAGCGTCTATGACTAACGCAATCGCTGAAGGTGAAGCGATGCAGTTCCCAGTTATGGAAAAAATGAAAGCTGAAGGCGTTGAGATCCGTTACTGGAACGACACTATGCTGAAAGCATTTGAAGAGAAGTGGGATGAAGTAGCTACAGAGAAATCTGCTGCTGATCCATTCTTCAAGAAAGTATGGGATGACCTAAGCACATTCCGTAAAGGCTACAACCTGTGGGAAGCGAACGCTTTCTTACCACGTAGCCGTTAATTGTTGTTGTAGTTCTTTCTGTGCAAGGGTAGGCAGCGATGTCTGCCCTTCTTCCCTTATCAAACGACGTAGGTAGCTTCCAGTGACTGAGAACGATACCCTTCCCTCAGTACCCTTGGCCGACAAGATCGATAGTTTTATCCAACGTATCGGTATGTCTGTTGCCTGGTGCTATGTCCTGCTGGTGCTTGTCATCATGTTGCAGGTTGTCCTCCGCAAAGGTTTTCATAGCGGTTTAATTGTTTTCGAAGAGCTGCAATGGCATCTCTATGCGTTGGGCGTAATGTTTGGTTTGTCTTATGCACAGGTCAACAATTCGCATATTCGTGTGGATCTTTTCTATACCCATTTTAGAACCCGCACCAAACGCATTATCGAGATTTTAGGTACGCTGTTTTTAGTGATGCCTTTTATTGTGATTATCTTTTTACACGGTTTAGATTTCTTCCATGAGTCTTACCGTATTAATGAGAGCTCATCTTCACCTTCAGGTCTGCCTTATCGCTGGATTTTGAAGGGGGTGATTCCTCTGACGTTTGCTTTACTGGGGATTTCTGTGTTGTCTCGCCTGTATCGTGAAATTGTTTTATTGAAGCGCGGAGAGTAAAGAATGGACGCCAATGAAATTATGGTCATTGCGATGTTCCTTTCGTTCATCGCGTTGTTGTTTACGGGTATTCCTGTTGCTTGGGTACTCGGTGGTATAGGGATTATCTTTGCCTTTATCGGGCAGTTCTCTGATATCTATTTCAATACCATGACGGGATTGGATTACACCACGTTAGGCTTGGTGGTTAACCGTTTATGGAAGATTATGGATAACTGGATTTTAGTGGCACTCCCTATGTTTATCTTTATGGGGATTATGCTGGATAAATCTGGGGTTGCTGAAAAACTGATGCATTCGATGCAAGAGCTGTTTGGTCGTGTGCGCGGTGGTTTGGCGGTTACTGTTACGGCTATCGGTATTATATTGGCTGCGTCTACTGGGATTATCGGAGCATCTGTCGTGTTGTTAGCGGTGATGTCTTTGCCTTCGATGACTAAGCAAGGTTACTCTATGCCATTGGCGTTGGGGACGATTGCGTCTGCCGGTACCTTGGGGATTTTAATTCCGCCTAGCATTATGCTGGTTATTATGGCCGACCAATTGGGTCTGTCTGTAGGTGACCTGTTCATGGGCGCGGTTATTCCGGGCTTGATGTTAGGTGCAATGTATATTGTTTACATTTTGATCTATGGCTTGATCAAGCCAAGTGCTGCGCCGGTACCTAAAGATGCCAAACCGGTAACTTGGGGTATTGTATTCAATGTGCTGCGCGCAGTTATGCCGACACTCTTGCTGATTTTTGTCGTTCTCGGTTCTATTTTCGCCGGTATCGCTACACCTACTGAAGCGTCTGGTGTAGGTGCATTAGGTGCGACTTTGCTGGCGATGTATAATCGTAAGTTCAACCTGAACGTTCTGAAAGATGTGATGGGTGGTACGATGAATACCACATCTTATATCTTTGCGATCTTTATCGGCGCGACCTGCTTTGCGTTAGTTTTACGTGAGTTAGGCGGTGATGAGCTAATTGAGTCATTCTTGACCGGTTTACCTTTTGGTCCTTATGGCATCATTCTGTTTATTTTGGCTGTTATTTTCTTCCTTGGCTTCTTCCTTGATTGGATCGAGATTACCTTAATTATTCTGCCTTTACTTGCGCCGGTTATTTCTGCGCTTGGCTTAGATATTGATGGTTACGGGGTGGTTGATAACCCAGAACTGGTTTGGTTCGTCATGTTGGTGGCGATGGCCTTGCAGACATCCTTCTTAACACCTCCGGTTGGCTTTGCTCTCTTCTACCTGAAGGGTGTGTGCCCACCAAACGTTAAACTAACAGATATTTATAAAGGTGTTATTCCTTTTATCCTGCTACAGCTTTTAGCGCTAGGTATGTTGGTTATGTGGCCTCAGTTGGTACTTTGGTTGCCGTCTGTCGCTTACAGTTAATTGACGCTTGCTAGACTCTCCCCGCAGCATCTTGCTTTCTGGTGAATGTAAGGTGCGGCGGATGCCACTGATTTTCTTAATTTCAGCTTCAGTGATATCTCATGAAACAGACTTATCGTGATTTTCTTTCCGAGTTGCAGAGCTTTATTCCGTCTGAGCGACTGATTACTGATCCACTCCGTACGCTAGCTTATGGCACAGATGCGAGTTTCTATCGTTTAACGCCGCAAATTGTAGTGCGCACTGAGAGCGAATCCGATGTTGTTCGCATTATTACCTTAGCTAATCGGATGCAGATTCCGGTGACCTTTCGGGCTGCAGGTACGAGTTTGTCTGGCCAAGCAATTACTGATTCAGTTCTGATTCAAATGGGTGATGGTTGGAAAGGCTATAAAATTGATGAAGGCGCTACACAGATTAGTTTGCAACCCGGCGTTATTGGCGCACAGGCTAATCTTTATTTAGCGCCTTTTAATAAGAAAATTGGTCCTGATCCTGCTTCAATCAATACCGCGATGATTGGCGGTATTGCGGCAAATAATGCTAGCGGTATGTGCTGTGGCACCGCGCAAAACAGTTACCGTACGCTAAAAAGCATGAAGTTGGTGCTAGCCGATGGTACGCAGGTTGATACGGGTGACCACGCTTCTATTGCGCAGTTTAGAGAATCCCATCATGCCTTGTTGACTGCGCTCGATGCACTCGGTCGACAAACTCGCGCCAATGAAACTTTACGTCAGCGAATTGAGCATAAGTACCGCTTAAAAAATACCACAGGCTATGCATTGAATGCCTTGGTTGATTATGAAGATCCGATCGATATTCTGCAGCATCTGATGATTGGTTCTGAGGGCACGTTGGGCTTTATGTCAGAGATCACTTATCACACCGTTGATGAGCATCCGCATAAAGCTTCTGCCTTAATTTTCTTCAATACGGTACGCACGACTTGCGAAGCCGTTGCGCTTCTGAAAAAGACTCCTGTCTCTGCAGTTGAGATGATGGATCGCGCCGGTTTACGCTCGGTTGAAGACAAGCCGGGTATGCCTGATTTCATCCGTGATCTACCGGATGATGCAGCAGCCCTATTAGTAGAAACACGTGCTGCTGATAAAGAGACCTTGATGCTACAGGTCGAGGCGATTCGTGCGTCTATCGCACATTTAGATACAACTCAGCCCTATGCGTTTACGACCGACCCTGAAGAGTACGCGAAATACTGGGCAATTCGAAAAGGCTTATTCCCTGCAGTTGGCGCTGTGCGCTTAACCGGCACCACTGTCATTATTGAGGATGTCGCGTTTCCGGTTGATCAGCTTGCCGATGCCGTTCACGATCTCCACCAGCTGTTTAAGAAGTGGGACTATAACGAAGCGCTGATCTTTGGACATGCGCTTGAGGGTAACTTGCACTTTGTCTTTACCCAAGGGTTTGAGTCTGAGGCCGAAGTCAAACGCTATGACGGTTTGATGGAAGATGTCGCTCAGATGGTTGTAGGAAAATACGATGGTTCGCTAAAAGCGGAGCATGGCACGGGGCGCAACATGGCACCGTTTGTCGAGCTTGAGTGGGGCAGTGATGCCTATGCGCTTATGTGGGATATTAAATCTCTGCTAGACCCGCAAAACATTCTCAACCCAGGTGTTGTTTTAAATAGAAATGCGCAAGTACATTTAGAGAACTTAAAGCTACTACCTGCTGCAGATCCGCTAGTAGATAAATGTATTGAATGTGGCTTTTGTGAGCCAACCTGCCCTTCTCGCGCCCTGACGCTTTCACCGAGACAGCGCATTGTTATTTGGCGTGAGATTTCGCGGCTTGAGGCGGATAACTCAGATCCGGAACGCTTAGCGCTCTTGCGTAAAGAGTATGAATATCAGGGTACCGATACCTGTGCGGCGTGTGGTTTATGTTCTACTACTTGCCCTGTGGGGATCAATACGGGTGACCTTACCCGTTCGATCCGCAGTCGTAATAATGAAAAACATACTAAGTTAGCTCAGTGGTTAGCCGATCATTACAGTACCCTGGAGTCTGCGAGTCGCTTTACCTTTAATGCAGCCGATATGACCCACGGCTTAATTGGTACTAAAGCGATGTCAGCTATCACAGGCGCTGCACGCAAGATCACGGGGGGCCGAGTTCAACAGTGGACTCCGTCTATGCCAACGGGTGCGCCAAAAATTAAGTTGAAACGTGCAACCTCGCCTGCTGATGCCTCCGCCCCCAAGGTCGTTTATCTGCCAAGCTGTGCAAGCCGCACGATGGGACCCGCACGTGGCGATGAAGATCAAACTCCACTCGCGGATAAAACAGAAGCCTTACTGCGTAAAGCGGGCTTTAATGTGATCTATCCAGATAACTTAGATGGTCTGTGTTGCGGTATGCCTTTCCAATCTAAAGGGATGTTTGATGCGGCTGATAGCAAATCCAGCGAAATCAACGAAATGCTGCTCAAGATCACAGAAATGGGCAAGATTCCTGTGTATTCTGACACCAGCCCTTGTAGCCTAAGACTTAAGGATAAGATTGACCCTTGTATTCAGTTATTGGATACCGTTGATTTTATCGATAGCTACTTGATGGATCGTCTTGTGTTTACCCCGACTGCCGACCCTGTTGCCCTGCATATCACCTGTAGTGCAACCCGTCTCGGTCAGGCACCTAAGCTCAAACGTATTATGTCGGCCTGCTCAACTCATG
>DAIRSP010000084.1:0-11825 GCA_036804365.1 Neptunomonas sp.
ATATTACCTGGGTGACACCGGAAGGCAGCGGTGGACCTAACTATCCGAATATGTAACAGCTAGGCCTCTCCTCTTAAAACCCAGCTTCGGCTGGGTTTTATTTTGCTTTTATACAACTAACTCATTAATCTCGTTGCTTAAACATTAAGCACATTGTACAACTGACACATGATCACCCTATTTTATGACGCGGTATGGACTGCGGTCGGTGCCATACCATACGGAAAAGTAGCCAGCTACGGTCAGATTGCTGCCTTATCAGGCTTTCCTAACCACGCACGGGCGGTCGGTAAGGCACTCTCTCAGCTGCCTACAGATACGACAATCCCATGGTATAGGGTTGTGAACAGTCAAGGGCGTATATCATTCCCGGTAAGCAGTGAAAAGTACCTTGAACAACAAGGCTTACTTCTAGCCGAAGGGGTTGAGATAAAGAATGGAAAGATTTCATTGAGAAGTACACAATGGTCGCTCTAATTGACCATAAGTTTGCATATTATATTAAATTCGCGATTAACTGTGCCGATAACCCACTTATAACCTCAGTAGTATAAGTACATGGACAGAAAAGAACTCGCAGTAGAAAACGCTGAACTTAAGCGAGCTTTACGACTGGCAGCTAAAAAAGTCGAGCATAATGAAGCTATACTCGAACGTTTCTTTGATATCGAGATGCGCTTACTCGCATGCAATAAGCTATCAGAACTCCTTGACCTTCTACTCAATCATTTCAAAAGAACCTTCAAATTATCAGCAGTTTCGTTATTTTTACTCGATCCTGAACAGATCGCTTTTGACTTAATAGAAGATGTGCCCATCAATAACAAGCACCTGATTCGGTTAGAGCCAGATCAAAAACTGCTGACACAGCTTTACCCTAGTGTGAAGCTGATTGCGGGTGAAATTAGTCGAGATATTCGGAAAATTATTTTTCCCGACAACCCTTACGTCCTTAGCGCAGCCATGCTTCCCCTTATCCGCCAAAACTGCATGATAGGTAGTTTACATTTAGGTGCTCAAGACAGTGATCGTTATACCGTCGACTATCAGTATGATTATCTGGAAAGATTAGGTTTAGTGATTTCTGTTTGTATTGAAAACTGTATCAACCAAGAGAACCTACACCGGTTGAGTATTATCGATATGCTAACAGGCGCTTATAACCGAAGAGCCTTCGACCAAGAGATTATCAAAGAAGTTACCCGCTCTAACCGAGTACACGAACCACTAAGCTGCCTTTTTCTCGACCTAGACCACTTCAAAAGAATTAATGACACCCATGGTCATCAGGCAGGTGATCGAGTGTTAAGAACCGTCGGAAAACTTCTATTACAGTTACTTCGCAAGACCGATTTAGTGGCACGTTACGGTGGCGAAGAGTTTGCTATTTTGCTGCCAGGATGCGATGAACAACAGGCGGGAATTGTCAGTGAAAATATTCGATCTCAGATTGCTAGCCAAGTTTTTAGAACCGGCCAAGGTACGCCTTTTAAAATCACAGGTTCTATTGGGCATGCCACCTATCACCCGCAGCGTGATTCCTGCGAGAACAGTCAAAAGCAGCAGGCAGACCTCTTACTTCTAACAGCTGATGAAGCTCTTTATGATGCAAAACATGCCGGCAGAAATAGAGTCTTTACCAAACCCTATCAACAGCACCGGCATAGCCATACGACTAGCTGAGATCTTCAGTTAGCGCCTTATAAAGCTCTACATATTCCTCAGCACACTTTTCGCCGAACAGAGGATCTTCTACTGTTGGCAAACGCTTTGCTAACGCTTGCCAATCATCCTCGCTTGCTATCGTGTTAAGGACAGGAAAAATTTTAGTTTCTTCAAAGTCCAGATGTGCTTTTTCGTTATTAACAAATAAAGCCAACTTATCGATAAACACTGTCATGGGGATAACCGCATCGTTAAGGATCTCATCGATGACTTCTAGCAAACTACGTCCGGTCCCTTTTAGCGCAACATGAGCTTCTTCACAGGTGTGCATGACCTCATCTAAGTCGGATTGACGGCCAGCAAAAAAAGCATACATCTTATCTTCGCGAGGGTGATGATAAACCTCAGCGTAATTAGCGATGTAGTTAATCACATCGGCTATCAGACTAAAATTAGGATGTTCACCCGCCTGCATTGCAATGATTTTTTTATCCAGAAGACTCAGCAACTTACTTAAATTAACGTGATCCTGATGCAACTCGGAAACGATATTCATAGTGCAACCTCCTCAAAGTGATGCCTCTCACTATAACGCAGTGCACAAACAGGGAATTGATTAACGTCAAGAAACAAGCATCTCACCTGCAAGATATTAACTACTTAATAAGCAGAGCGAGTGCGGCTAAGGTTTCACAATGAAAGTCTGTCATGTCAGGCCAGCGCTCTTCACTCTTAGTGATATGTAGGGTTGAGCAACCCGCTGCGCGCCCGGCTAATAGATCATATTTATAATCACCCACCATCAGCGTTTGATGAGGCTCCACACCCCAACTCTGCATTAAACGCTGTAAACCGTCTGGATGCGGTTTAGGAATAGCTTCATCCCGTCCAATAATATGGTCTGAACAGAAGTATTTCTCAATGCCTAAGACATTGAGTGAAAGATGGGCTAACTCTTTACTATTACGTGTCACAATACCTAGAGCAACACCCCGTTCTGCGAGTCCAACGAGAAGATCATAAACGCCTTCAGCGGGTTGGGCTTGCTCCGCATAAAAGCGCTCCAATTCATCAAGATGTTGTTTTTTAGCCACACGCAAGGGATGAGGTAAACGCTCGATATGGGTTAAAATATCCTCATCCAATGGGATATTTAACAAGCCTCTCATCCTCTTGAAATCATGAACAGCTTG
This sequence comes from Neptunomonas sp., assembly GCA_036804365.1. Lineage (GTDB taxonomy): Bacteria > Pseudomonadota > Gammaproteobacteria > Pseudomonadales > Balneatricaceae > Neptunomonas. The sequence goes on from DAIRSP010000084.1 coordinate 2,859, forward strand.
AGTCAGGGTGCCATCAAGATCAAAAATCCAATGATGATACCTCGTTAGATCGGCCTTCATGATAATTTTTTGTCTACAGATATCGAATCTAGCTTCTTCAGCAAAGCGTCCATTTTTTGATCCATACTGACTAGCACCTCATGTCGTTCGGCAAAACTTGCGTCTTCGATAAGATACTGCTCAAGCTTATGAATTGAATCTTGACTGCCCTTGATAGACTGCAAAAGATTTCTAGATCGCTTTTTAGTGCTATCCGTGAGTCGTCCCAAATGTCCTAGCGTCTTTTGTAATTGAGCATCTAAATCATGAATATGGCGCGCGACAACCAACATATCATTACTCAATGACTGATTAATTCCACCCACTTGTGATTCAAGTTGCGAAACGGCGACACGAAATCGAGACAGAAATTTCTCCCCCTCTCGATCCATAAAAATTAACAGCAGCTCTTCTGGATAAAGCGCCCTATTTCTGCCCTCAGCGCGAATAGCATACTCTCCACGGGACGAACAATAGGGCTTAATATGACCAGAGGGGACCTCAATCCGCATAATAGGCTTGGCTTTGAGGTTCTCTATATAGATTTGTATCTCTACGTTGGGGTAGCAGTCGGTCGCTTTATTGATCAACATAAGGCGAGTGTTGTCATCGACATCACAGCCCACGACAGCCCCACGCTGCAAACCACCTGGGGTAGTACACTCATCTACGCCAATCAATAAGGTTCCACCCGTTGGCGCGTTGGCAAAGGCAACCAAATCACTTGTTTTAACGCCGCTAGCATCTCTTTTGAAATCTACGTTAGCGTTTTCAGATCCGGCTAACATATCTCGCGTACGCTTAGTAAGTTGCTGATACTCTCGCTTAACGGGCATCTGATTTACTTATAAAGACTATCACTAAATGGATCTAAAGGACGCTCTAGCATTTGATCATCTCTGAAATAGAGAATTCGTCCTTCAAATTTCAGACCCTTTGTAGCAAACCAACGCTCGGTCGCTTCTCTGCCTTCTTCTGCGGCTCCCACTTTCATAGCAGCCATTGCTATACGATAAAAATATAGTCCAAAGAGTGCAGCGGAAGCGCCCATAAAGAAATCAGAGGCTAACGCGAATAGCAGAGTGACCACCGCTGCGACCCAAACGCGGCTAGACCTCGCTATTTTGGCAGCATCATTCGCCTCTTCGTATTGATCTTGAAACTTAAGAAAACGACGAAAATTCTGCTGTAAATTAAACTTATCTTCTAACAATAACTTACGATCCATCTGCACACCTTTGAAATTAAAAATCTTTTTATATAAAGGATAAGACACTCATTTTAGAAATAGTTCTATCACGACAAACTTTTACTCACAACTTCAAATACATCAGATGATAAGTTTCCACTGTCCATAATTTTCTGTAGTTGCGCTTTCATCAACCCCTGCCGTTCTTCAGACATACGTTTCCAACGCGTGAGTGGCGTAACTAAACGCGAGGCGATTTGCGGGTTAAGTGCATTCAACTCTATGATTCTTTCAGCTAAAAACTCATAACCACTGCCATCTAACGCATGGAAATTCACTGGGTTCTGTGAGCAGAAGCTCGCTATCAAACTACGAACTTTATTAGGGTTTTTCATATTAAAGGCGGGATGCTCCATCAGCGCCTTCACTTTAGCTAGGGTATTCGGTTGTGGATTCGTCGCTTGAACCGCTAGCCACTGATTAACTACTAAAGCTTGATCAGACCAGCGCTCATAAAATCTATGTAATAGGCCTTCAGCGGAACTCTGATCCCCAGAATGAACAACCATACTTAATGCAGCTTGGCTGTCCGTCATATTATTTGCAGCATCAAACTGTTCTGCGGCGAGTGATATATACTCTGGCTTTCCAGTTTCAATCAAATAACTTAAACAAACATTGCGCAAAGAGCGCCTTGCTATACTATCTGCATCAGGTGAATAGTTACCCTCACTGCCGGTCGAGCGATAAACGTCTAACAAGGTTGTCTCAAGCTGTAGCGCCAAAGCTCTCTTCAACTGCTGTCTTACGGTATGAATCGCATCGACATCAATCACCTCACTCAACTCACTTAAATAGGCTTCAGAAGGTAAGCTCAAGACTTTAGCGACCATCGCCTTGTCGAGTGTTTCATTGCTGAGAATGGCCTTAAAAGCATCCCCTAGCGTTGAATCTACCTCAGGGATTGCACCTTGCTGAGTTTGTCTGATCATACTTTGCATGATATCGACACCTAGCTTTTGTGCTGCTTCCCAACGATTAAACCCATCACTGTCATAGCGCATTAAAAAAACTAATGTTTCACGCGTATAAGGATAATTCACTTTTACGGGTGCCGAAAAACCACGTAATAATGACGGAACAGGCTTAGCTGGAATCCCCGTAAATACAAATGAGTGATCCTTCTCCGTAAGCTCAAGAACCTTAGTCGCCTCGCCATTTGCAAAAGGGATATCCTGCCCGTCAGCATCTAATAACCCTAGCGCAACAGGGATATGAAAAGGCTGCTTCGAGGGCTGACCAGGGGTCGCAGGGCAAGATTGAGAGATGACTAATCGATACGTTTGGGTAGCCGCATCATAGTGGTCACGAATATTCAGCTGAGGTGTTCCCGCTTGGCTATACCAGCGTTTAAATTGCGTTAAATCCCGACCGGAAGCATCTTGCATCGCTTGAACAAAGTCATCGGTTGTTACCGCTTGACCATCATGTCGTTCAAAATATAAATCACTGCCTTTACGAAACAACTCACTGCCTAAAAGCGTGTGAATCATGCGAACCACTTCTGCACCTTTCTCGTAAACCGTCATGGTGTAAAAGTTCGAGATTTCGATAAATGAGTCCGGACGAACTGGGTGCGCCATTGGGCCTGCATCTTCAGCAAACTGCGCTGTCCGTAGAACCGAAACATCCTCAACACGTTTGACCGTACGAGAGTTCATATCCGCAGTAAACTCAGAATCACGAAATACCGTAAAGCCTTCTTTTAAGCTTAATTGAAACCAATCTCGACAGGTAACACGGTTTCCTGACCAGTTATGGAAATATTCATGCGCAACAACCCCTTCAACTCGCTGGAAGCCCATATCCGTAGTTGTCTCAGGACTAGCTAAAACGCACGATGTATTAAAAACATTGAGGCCTTTGTTTTCCATTGCCCCCATGTTGAAAAAGTCGACGGCAACGATCATGTAGATGTCTAAATCGTATTCACGACCGTAGACCTGCTCATCCCACTTCATTGCATTTTTTAACGCCAGCATTGCATGATCCAGTTTATCCAGATCTTTTTCAGCAGCGTATAATTCAAGAGCAACTTTTCGGCCACTCATTGTCACATACTGATCCTGAATTTTTGACAGATTGCCAGCCACTAACGCGAATAGGTAAGCAGGCTTAGGGAAAGGGTCTTCCCATGTTACCCAGTGCCGTCCATCCATTGATTCACCGGCATCAATCAAATTGCCATTTGAGAGCAATATCGGGCATTCGGTTTTATCTGCTTCGATTGTCGTTCTAAAAGTCGACATCACATCAGGTCGGTCTAAATAGAAGGTTATGCGTCGAAAGCCTTCCGCTTCACACTGAGTACAAAATATGCCATCTGAACGATATAAGCCTTCTAATGCTGTGTTTGCATCGGGGTTTATTTCCGTCACTATTTCTAACACAAACTCATCAGGTACGGCGTTGATAACTAAACCTTGCTCCGTACGTTTGTAATCACCCTCACCTAATACCTGCTCATTAACTGCTAAACGACACAAGACTAGCGACGTGTCGCCATGCAAACTGAGCGTTCTTCCGCCAAGATGGTAATTTGGGTTTCGCCGTATACTGAGTCTGGCCTTAACTAATGTTTTGTTGTCACCTAGTTCAAAGCGTAGGTCGGTCTGATCAATCAAAAATACAGGCGCTTGGTAATCTTTAAGGTAAATAACAGCTGGTTGTGTCATGACTTATCCCTATTCAGCACTGAACTCTGCTTGGTAAGCGGTGTACTTACGTAAATTGATGACTCCGGTATCAAGGATAAGATATTGCCCTTTGATACCTAAAAGTACACCGTCTATCTGCGGAGTTTTATCTAGATTATGTGATACAACTTTAGTCGGATATTTTAAAACAGGGTAGTTAATTTTAATTTTTTCGCTATCAAACAAAGGAACGATTGATTGCAAGCCATGCTCAGTCTGCAAGTCTGACACACCCTGCTGACACTGCTCGTACAATTGATTGCGAATGGCTTCAAGGTCTAAGCTATCTACATCGCCTTTGAGCATGGCTCTCCAGTTAGTGCGATCGGAAATATGCTCACCATAGACTCGTTCGATCAATCCAGACTGTTGCCGAGTCTTCACAGAAAAGATAGGAAGTGCTTCAATCGCCCCTTGGTCCATCCAACGTGTAGGGACTTGGGTAGCGCGAGTAATACCTACTTTTACCCCTGATGAATTAGCCAGGTAAACGATATGTGGCACAAAGCAGTGTTGCTCGCCCCATAGAGGATCCCGGCAACTACCCTGCTGGAAATGACACTTTTCAGGGCTCATGATACAGGAGTCACACTGAGGTAACTTGCTAAAACAAGGGTAACAATAGCCTTGGCTGAAGCTTTTCTTGGTCTTACGTCCACAATGAATACAACAGATTTCACTCAAAGATCGAATCTGAATTTTCTTTCCGAGCAGTGCATTCATATTGATTACACTGTCACTTAATTGAAGTTGATAAGAGACGACCTCATCAAGCTTGGTGTGCATTTTATTTAATGCACCTACACCTAATATTTGCATTAATACAACTTATAATCTGATTTATATGATTCAGTTCAATATTTTCAAAATATCGGGCTGTAGCGGATCTGATCCATGTTGTTTGCCATCTGGACGTGTACGATCGATATAGCCCGTCCTTTGATTTTCCGGTAAATGCGTTTGCTCGTAGGTAATAATCGCTCGAAAACAGGTATCACGCTGCTCGTCAGTTAACTTTTGGCCGTTTGGCCATTTACCCAACTCAATCGCTCTTAACAAAGACGCGTGGATCTCCGGCGTCATTGACTTAATAAGTTCGTCATAAGTCATTATTTATGTCCTCAAAAAGAAACAATCTTAACAGATTACTTCAACGTGTTTTAAAGAGTAGCTTTACGATGAAAACGGCGGCTAGGCCTGATAGCAATCCTGCTAGATGTGCTGTATTGGCGATGGATCCGAAACCAACCGCTTCTAGTAATTGGGTATAGCCAAGGATTAACCAAAAAACCATAAATACCATGAGCGCTGGAGGAAAGCCAAATAGCGGTCTTGCAGCGATTTTATCCCAAAGCCATGTGTAAGCCAGTACCGCAAAAACAACGCCCGATAATCCACCAAACATAGGGCCTGACACCCAGAATTGAGCGATGTTAGAAACGACGGCACTGATCAGTAAAACCGTTAGATAGATCAATGCGCCTTGTGTCGTTTCTATTTTACGACCGATCACCCAAATCCAAAGCGCGTTAAAGAGAATATGAGGTGCATTAAAATGCATAAATACCGGAGAGATAAACCGCCAGATCTGAAGAGACTTTAAGGATTCAAATAAATCCGTATAAATCAGCGTTTGGCCCTCGATTTTAAAGTCGGTAATGGTGAGCCAACGCATCACGGTATGTTCAGTACCAAAACCGATCAGCAGAGAAAACAACGCACTTAATAAAATCACCGTAAGCGTGATAGGAAATTTAAGTGGATTCGCCCGCTGATGGATAGGCCGCTGCATACGAATATTCGACAAATCAACACCCTGCTGCCATTGCTGATACAGGTATAAGATTCTTTCAGGATTAATCTGATTAGGCACCCAAAGGGACTGCTGCGCTTCATCTTCCGTAATACGATGCGGAATCTCGTTCGCCCACAAAAAGCTCGCAAATGGTGTCAGGTCTACAGTTAACGGAACGTCAAAGACTTTGATCATACAGTTACCTGCACTAATTAGGTATTGGCTGCATTACCTCAGCCTTTACATCAACCCAGACAAACTTCTCGCTCGATAATTGCGGTTCGAAGTCATAACGATAAGCCACCAGCTTCCCATATTTTACAGCGCTGTAATCAAGGCAAGCGATATTATCAGCCACAGGTCGTGGTTCGCCTTCACACCAGTAGTGTCCCATAAAGAGAGGTTTCTCTGTTTTGTCGTAATACACCAAGTCTTGGAAGTCTTGAGTAGACAAGGCGGTTCTTGCTATGTGCTCTGGCAAGGGATCCGGTTGAAAGACAACATCGATAAAGTTTTCAGGCGCCTCGGCCCAAAACTTGGTTCGAAAGAATCGACGTTTAAATCCATCTCGACTTACCATCACCTCATTATTCGGTAACTTTAAGTGAGTTCCACGAAGCAATCGATCCATAAAAACCCACTCAAAAGAGTCAGGCACAGCAGAACGGTGCAAAAACTCCTCATCAATTTTATTGCCGCCCATCTCCTCCTTGAACCGATCGATCAACTCTTGGTGCCAACAGGCATGAACCACTCGAAACTTTTCAAACTCTAAGAAAAGCGGCATCTCTAATATCCATTTCAGGAAGTCGTTTTTATCATCCGGAAAGGGATCAAGCTGCTGTAGTGTCTCTTGTAAGATTCGACGGTGTCTTGGGTTATGTTCCCTTAAAAAAGGACTGATCTCTGGCGTTCTACTCGGTGTGCAATAACAGAGAAAATTGTATTCATGATTCCCCATCACAATCTGCGCATAACCTGCTTCAACCATATCTCGAACTAAGTGGAGCGCTTCGCGTATATGCGGACCTCGATCGATAATATCCCCGATAAAAATCACTTGGCGGCGCGGGTGATAATACACACCACCTTTCTTGCTATAGCCCAAACGCACCAAAAGCATACGCAAACTTAAGCCACATCCGTGAATATCACCTATAAGATCATAACCTTCAAAGCGATTATTCATATCAATTACCAAGCTTAGTACCCCAACCTAACTTTTCACGACAAGTTCGATAGAAGTCGTAGTTGAGTGGGTGCAGCAGCTTCAACTTATGAGGCTTTTTATGAATGGTGATCACATCGCCAGGCGCCAAACTGATATTAATTTGGCCGTCGCATGATACTGTTGGATATGTCTCATTCTCTTCGCTGATAACTAATTTAAGCTCACTGTTACCATCCACGACAATAGGACGACTAGATAGAGTATGTGGGAACATTGGCACAAGGACTACAGCATCTAACTTTGGATGCATAATCGGCCCACCACCCGACAGCGCATAAGCAGTAGAACCCGTCGGCGTTGAGACTATCAAGCCATCGGATTTCTGGGTATAGACAAACTGCCCTTCGATATACAGCTCAAATTGAATCATGCGAGTCGCTTTACCTGGGTGCAGCACGCAATCATTAAGCGCAGTACCTTCACCAATAGGCTCACCATCTCGTTTAACAATTAAATCCAATAGGAATCGACTTTCAACGGTATACTTACCTTCCAGCACTTCGGCCACTTTCTCTTCGATTTCTGCGGGAGATATATCGGTTAAGAAACCCAAATTACCTCGGTTGACTCCCAACACAGGCACATGACATTGAGCCAGCGAACGAGCCGCGCCTAGTAAACTACCATCACCACCCACAACGATGACGAGGTCGCAAATCTCCCCCATCATTTTTTGCTTACAGACTTGCTGACCATGACCGGGCATCATATCCGCATTACGCTCATCTAATATGGTATTTAAGCCCCTTTCTTGAAGAAACCTAATCAAGTGTTTGAGCGTATCAATGACTGGTTTACTGCCTAAACGTCCAATTAAACCAATATTGCGGAAATGATCCATAAATTACCCTTTAAAGACTAAACACTGTGATAGACAACATCATTACTGTCTTATTAAAACATTTCAAGCAGTTACCGCAAAGAGCGACGTCCTTGCAGCCCCCCTGTATGCACTAAAACAATATGCGAACCAACTGGATACCGATTTAGCTCAACATTTTCCAAAAAACGTCTTAGCATTTTAGAGGTATAAACCTGATCAAACGGGATACCTAACTTCTCTTCTATATCAGCAAGAAATGCGCGATGCTCGGCATTTGCTTTACCATAACCGCCATAATGCGCGCCCAGATCTAAACGCCATTCGCATTTTGGTTCTGCCTGCGCAGCCTCTAATAAATCGGCAATATCACTTGTTAGAAAGTCGCCACCTTTTAAGACAGGATAACCTTCAACCTTAACACCTTGAGCCACACCCGAAATAAGTCCGGCTAGCGTTCCTCCTGTACCGCAAGGTGCCAGCAGATAATTCATATCTGGGCAAACCTGCTCAATCATACTCGCCAACTCAGCGACGCCTTTAACAGCAAGCGCATTGGAGCCACCTTCAGGCACTACCAGCGCATCGCCCCAAAGGTGCTGATGCTCTTTCAACCATTCAGGATCACTCTTGCGCCGGTAGTTTTCTCGATCGACAAAATGGAGCTGCATACCCCACTCAACCACATCCTCTAGCATCGGATTAGATACAACCTCACCACGCACCACACCGATCGAAGCCAAGCCGCTCTCTTTTGCCGCCCATGCCAACGCATGCAAATGGTTGGAATAAGCGCCACCAAAGCTAACAACCGATTTATAGTTATTTTGCAGCGCGTACTCTAGGTTATATTTGAGTTTAAACCACTTATTACCGCTAATTTGAGGATGGATTAAATCACTTCGCACCAGAGAAACCCGAAGCCCCTTCTCAGAAAATAGAGGCAATATGAGCGAATCAACTGTTAGCGGCGGGGTTAACTCAAAAATATCGAGATGCAACGGACTCTCCAATAGCTAATAACAGGATACTATAGATTCTAGGAGTGTTTATAAATTAGCCAAGAGACTTTAAAAAGAGGTATGCATTATGGTGGGCGTGGAGAGGTTCGAACTCCCGACATTCGCCTTGTAAGGG
>DAIRSP010000085.1:0-11732 GCA_036804365.1 Neptunomonas sp.
GGCAACAGGTTTTGATCCTGTCATGCGTTGGTTCGAATCCAGCTACCCCTGCCATTTTCTCTCGCTTCGATTTCATTTTACATTTGGCAATGTAGCTCAGTTGGTTAGAGCAACGCATTCATAATGCGTGGGTCGCAGGTTCGAGTCCCGCCATTGCCACCATTTTATTTCGTTAGGGGTATAGCCAAGCGGTAAGGCAACAGGTTTTGATCCTGTCATGCGTTGGTTCGAATCCAGCTACCCCTGCCATCCTCTTTTATCCTGACATCCTCCTGCAAAAAAGCTAAACTCCTACTAGGATGAATTTGTCATCGAGTAAGGATGTTTGAGGACTTTCGGATGAAAGAAGCTGTGACTACATCAGACGCACTTTTGCAGAGACTCTCTGACCAGAGGCGCCAACGTCTGCGTAAAAATGTTCAGCTACTTTTTCTTGGTCTGAGCTCAGAAGAAACGGATCCTATTATCTCATTATTACGTGGGGCTAGACTTGCACCCCGTGGCCGGCAGATCAGTACCGAGGAAGAGCTTCTACAGGCCCTGAGTGAGCGCTCATGGGACTTAATCATCTGCACTGCGGAGCGAGATAACGTTCCGCTAAAAACCTCTCTTAACCATCTAAAACGCCTCGACAGAGATATCCCTGTTATCCAACTCGTTCCCCTTGCAGATAGTCGCCTCCTACTTGAAGGACTGAAGGCTAACATGCAAGCAGTGGTTCCTTTAGATGAAAAAGAGCTCTTACTGATTACGATTAAACGTGAGCTTGAAAATTTAGAGAATCGTCGCCGAATGCGCCAAGCCGAAGCCTCTATTGTCGAGGCCGAAAAGCGTTGTCGGGTTTTAATGGAACACTCACAACTCGCAATCGCTTATTTTGATGCGGAGCGTTTACTCCTAGCTAACAGTGCTTTTGCCTCACTCTTCGGCTACGAAATGGCTGAAAAACTTGAAGGCAAGCCCATCGAGCAGTTTGTTATTCCTCAAGACAAAGACGAACTGTATGAACAAGTGCGCTTGTTTGCCGAAGACAACCTCAAGGAGCTGCTATTTCAATTAACTGCTCGCCGAGCTGATGATTCAAATTTTACCGCTCATATTGAGCTTCAGGAGAGTCAATACAATGGCTGCCCTTGCGTTCAAGTAACCATTAGAGCAGAACTGAAAGAACTCAATAGAAAAGCGTTCTCTGATACCGACCCTATAACAGGTCTGTATAATGCCCACTTTCTGCACAGCAAGCTTGATCGAACCATTCAACTGGCCCTCGATGGGGGACATGATTGCAATCTCATCTATATCCATATTATTAACAATGATCAGATACGTGCCAGCTACGGAAGTGACACTTGCGACTATATTGCCCGTGAAATAGCCGATATTCTAAGAAGCAACTTGATTCAGGTGCATTTGAAAGCCCGGCATAATGAGAGTGATTACGCCATCATCTTCCAAGACCCCAGCGCTGAAAAAGCCATTTTCATCGCCGAACAGCTGCATCAATTGCTTAGTGGCCATCATTTTGTGTTTAACGAGTTTACCGTGAGCATTACCCTCTCGATCGGAATCTCAACGATTAATGATACTTCGCCCGTCACCAATGAACTGCTAAAACGCGCCCAAACAGCGGCTCTCGCTGCTGCAAAAATCAATAACAACGCGCCTGCCGTACAACTTTTCACACTTAACCAAAACAACTGTGAACCAGACTACACAAAACAGATTGCAGCACTCAAAAAAGCCGTTGCCAACGAGCAGTTCAAACTGCTTTATCAACCCATAGTACCGCTCTCTTACAACAGCAATATCAGCCATTACGAGGTACTGCTCCGGCTTTTGGATAGCAAACAAAACCAACTACCTCCTTCCCTATTTTTAAATACAATGGAGATGGCTGAATTAAGCGTGACGATGGATCGATGGGTTATCCAACATTGTATTGCCGAGCTACAAAAAGAGCTGATTAAAGGCGCAAAGCACCGGCTATTCATTAGCGTAACAAATCGAACCTGGAAAGACGCCGGCTTTTTACAATGGCTCTCAGAACAATTAATGACTTACCGAATACCTGCCGATCATCTCGTTTTTCAACTGAGCGAGACAGATTGTTCAAGCAACTTGGAAGCCGCTAAACAGTTTTCAGAAGGGTTAAAACAACTGCGCTGCCTCATTTGCATTAAACATCATGGAAGCTCAAGTAATGCCGCACTTATTCTTAAACAGGTTTCAGCTGACTATGTAAAAATAGACGGCTCATTTGTCCATGATCTGTCCAACAAATCTAGCATTGATAACAGCTTTAACGAGATGCTTGAGGAGTTAAAATCGCAAGGAAAAATCACTATTGCACCACTTGTAGAAGACCCGAAAGTGATGAGTCGTCTGTGGAAATCGGGTATCGGGTTGATTCAAGGATACTACCTACAACCTCCTGGCGAACGAATGGACTATGATTTTTTTGAGGGCAACTAAAAAAGCCAGTCATCTCAACTGGCTTTTAAACGTGCAGCTGCAGATTACTTCACCATCGTATCGCGATCGGTAAAGCCGATTAAGTAAAGAATACCATCTAACCCTAATGTTGAGATCGCCTGTTTAGCACTCTGTCTAACCAGTGGCTTGGCTCTAAAAGCGATGCCCAAGCCTGCAATCGATAACATAGGTAGGTCATTCGCGCCATCACCTACTGCGATGGTTTGCTCAAGTGACACACCTTCTCGCTCAGCAATTTCACGCAACAACTCCGCTTTACGATTACCGTTAACAATCTCCCCAACCACCTCACCAGTGACAACACCATCACGAATATCTAGTTGGTTTGCATAGACATAATCAAAGCCTAACTTTTTCTGTAAATGCTCAGCGAAGTAGGTGAATCCACCCGATAAAATCGCAGTTTTGAAACCTAATGCGTGCAAATTAGATACTAGGTTTTCCAACCCTTCGGTCATGGGTAAACGTTGCGCTATGGACTCTAGGACATCCGCTTTAAGCCCTTTCAGCAATCCAACACGTCGTCTGAAGCTCTGATCAAAATCAAGCTCACCGCGCATAGCAGCTTCGGTAATGGCGGCCACCTGATCACCAACGCCGGCTTCTTTAGCAAGCTCGTCAATTACCTCTGCCTCAATCAAGGTTGAGTCCATATCAAATACTACTACGCGACGGTTACGGCGATAGATATTGTCCTCTTGGAAGGCGATATCGACATCTAAATCACTTGCTGCGCGTAAAAACTCCTCTCGTAATAAAGAGGTATCATCGGAGGCACCACGAACCGAAAACTCAACACAGGCTTTACTATTTTTAGCCTGTAAGCCCTCTTCTAGCGATAGGCGCCCCGATAGACGAGTAATCTTATCGATATTCAAGTTGTGTCTAGCAGCGATATCAGTAACGGTTGAGATATGCTTTGCAGTTATTTTTCGTGCTAACAGAGTGATGATATGGCGCGACTTGCCCTGCCCTGTGACCCAATGCTCATAATCTTCTTCACTGACCGGCTGAAAGCGTACTTTCATATCCATCTCATGAGCACGGAACAAAAGATCACGCAGAATCGGAGAAGATTCTGAGACTTTAGGCACCTCAATAAGTATCCCTAATGACAAGGTGTTGTGTATAACCGCTTGTCCTATATCGAGTATATTGACCTGAAAGCTAGCCAAAATTGACGTAATACTGGCAGTCACACCTGGCTTGTCTTCGCCAGATATGGTCAATAGGATGATCTCTTTCATCAGTTTTTCCTGTTCAGCAAAAAGCGAACTCTAATCAGTTTAAAATGAGGTGCATTATACCAAAGCTTTAAAAGGAATTACCCCTTCGCTCGCTTACTCTTACCACCACCCGACTGTTTAGATTTACGAGCTAAACGCTTTTTCGCTTTGTTACTCTTTCCCTTAGCACCGGGCAAAAAAGCCGCTTGCTCACGCTCTGCAGCTGACAAATATTCTTTCTTATGTTCTGAACCTTTATGTTTGCTTCTTCGCCCAGATGGCTTTTCGGAAGCTTTAGAGGACGGATTTCTATCCTTACCCGGCCCTATTTTCCCTTCAGCCAGCAACTGCCTTTTACTGACTTTAACCTCTGCTGCTGCGGGCTTGCTCGCCGCGATCACTTCTACTAAATCAAAGTCGATCTTTCTATCATCCAGATCAACACGCGCAACTCTTACCCGCAAATGATCACCTAGTTTAAATGCTTTTCTTGTACGCTCACCGATAAGGCGCTGTTTTGCTGCATCAAAATGATAGTAATCGCTCGGCAGACCTGTGATGTGAATAAGGCCTTCAATATAGACAGATGTCAGCTCAATAAAGAGTCCGAAGCCAGTGACAGCCGACACAACACCATCATACTCAGTTCCCACATGGCTCTGCATAAACTCACATTTCAGCCAAGCGACCACATCACGGGTCGCATCGTCAGCCCGGCGCTCAGTCATGGAACAGTGCTCGCCTAACTGCAATACCTGCTCCATCGTGTAGCGGTACTGGAATTCTGGATTATGTGTGAAATCATCGGGGCGACGAATGCTGCTCTTTTCTTGCTGCGAGTGAATGAGTCCACGAATAGCTCGATGCACCAGTAGATCAGGATAACGTCTGATCGGTGAAGTAAAGTGCGTGTACGCAGGATAGGCCAAACCAAAATGCCCATGATTATCTGGGCTATACACAGCCTGCGCCATCGAGCGCAACATCATGGTTTGAATGACGTGACGGTCAGGGCGATCTTCCACCCAGCTCGCTAACTCTTGGTAATCGCTCGGCTCCGGCTTATCGCCACCTGATAAGTTAAGCCCCAGCTCACTTAAATACGCCCGCAAACTTTCCAATCGTGCTGCTTTAGGACCATCGTGAACACGATAAAGTGTTGGCAGCCCGGATGCACTCAAAAAGCGTGCGGTAGCTACGTTGGCACATAACATACACTCTTCAATCAGCTTATGTGCATCGTTGCGAACGACAGGAATAATCTCTTCGATCTTACGCTCTTCGCCGAAAACGATACGGCTTTCCGTGGTTTCGAAATCAATAGCACCACGCTTCTCTCTCGCTCCGCGCAGTGCAAAATAGAGGGAATAAAGATCTTCTAGATGCGGAACAACCTGCGAGTACTCCTGACGCAGAGCTTGCCCCTCTTCAGACTCAGGCTCCATCAACATCGCGCCGACTTTTGTATAGGTCAGACGCGCTTGTGAGCAGATCACTGATTCATAGAACTGGAAGCCAGATAGAGCACCCGCTTCACTGATGGTCATCTCACACACCATCGCCAAACGATCCACCTTAGGCTTTAACGAACAAAGACCATTGGACAATAACTCTGGCAGCATCGGCACTACAAACTCAGGAAAGTACACCGAGTTACCGCGCTTGATCGCTTCATGATCTAGCGGGCTATCTGGACGCACATACCAAGAAACATCGGCAATAGCGACCCATAAACGCCAACCACCACTCGCTTTACGCTCTGCGTAAACAGCATCATCAAAATCTTTTGCATCTTCGCCATCAATCGTGACGAAGGGCAAATGCCGAAGATCTACACGATTGAGCTTTGCAGCTTCATCAACCTCTGGCGTCAACTCACCAATTTGTTGATGTACATCTTCAGGGAACTCCGATGGGATTTCATAGTTATGGATAGCAACGGTAATTTCCATACCTGGTGCCATATGATCACCGAGCACCTCAATCACGCGACCTTGCGGCATATTGCGCTTACCGGGCTGCTGTGTGATTTCTAACACAACAAGCTGATCATCTTCATAAACTAACGGGCTATCAGGGTCGGCAATCACCATCACCTGCTGGGTGATGCGCTGATTTTCAGGGCGAATATGCCCAAAGCCTTTTGCCCCTTTAAAGCGACCGACCAGTTTACGGGTGCAATGCTCAAGAACCTCTATGATTTTACCTTCACGACGGCCTTTTTGGTCTTTACCAATTTCTTGCACCAACACCTTATCGCCATCAAACACTTGGCGCATCTGCCGAGGACTGAGAAATAGATCATCGCCACTTTCATCAGGCTTTACAAAACCAAAGCCATCTCTATGCCCGATGATACGGCCTGAAATCAAGTCCATTTTTTTCAGTAAGCAAAACTCATTTTTACGATTGCTCATCAACTGACCGTCGCGGCACATCGCTTTTAACCGACGAGAGACGGCCTCAACCGAATTCTCATCCGTTAATTTTAACTCCTGACACAGTTTTTCATGACTAATCGGCGCCCCCCAGTTATGTAAGAACTCCAATAGGAACTCTCTACTAGGTACAGGGTTTTCATATTTATCAGCTTCACGCTGCGCTTCAGGGTCTATCTGTGTCCAATCATTACTCATATTTTCTTCCATCAGGTCATACTGCCATTACTACAGTATGAGCCATAAACAAACAGGCCGGCAAGATGCCGGCCTGTGCTTTATTTCTATTTAGGGACGATCATCAATCTCGTTCTCCGCTTTCGGCGGTGGGATCAAGTCTTCTTTACATACACCCAACATCACGAGCGCATTCGCTGCCACGTAAATTGAGGAGTATGTACCTATTGTAATACCCACTAATAAGGCGATTGAGAACCCAAAGATCATCTCACCACCAAAGACAGCTAATGCAGCCAGCACAAGAAGCGTTGTTCCGGAGGTCATCAATGTACGGCTCAAGGTCTGCGTCAGTGATGAGTTCATTATCTCAACGGGTGTTTCTGCTCTTAGCTTTCTAAAGTTCTCACGGATACGGTCATAAACAACGATGGTATCGTTGAGTGAATAACCAATCACCGCTAATAGCGCTGCCAACACCGTTAAATCAAACTCTATATGCAGGATCGAGAAGAAACCTAACACAATGATCACGTCATGGATCAAGGCGATAATGGCACCAATAGAGAACTTAAGCTGGAAGCGGAATGCCACGTACACCATGACCATAAACAGCGCCAACAGCATACCTAAACCGCCCTGCTCACGCAGTTCTTCACCCACTTGTGATCCGACAAACTCGTTACGACGTAACTCTATAGTTTGAGTTTCACCCTGTTGTAGCGCTGCTAGTACCTGATCACCCAATTTAGGGTCATGATCAGATGCCAAGCGAATCAGCACATCTGTTGATGCTCCGAAGGTTTGTACAATAGCGCCTTTAAATCCAGACTCTTCTAGCTGTGTACGAATATGAGGAAGATTTGCATCTTTTTCATACCCTACCTCAACTAAACTACCGCCAGTAAAGTCCAATCCCATATTCAGCCCTTGCACCGCAAGGGAGCCAATAGAGATCAGCAATAACGTGATAGAAAACAGGCTCGCTAACTTTCTGAGCCCCATGAAGTTGTAAATTTTCTCTTGTGTCGACATCTTCATGCACCTCAGATAGACAAGCTTTTAACTTGTCGACCGCCATAAACAAAATTAACAAGCAAACGCGTTACCATGATCGCTGTAAACATCGAGGTAACGATACCGACGGATAAGGTGATCGCGAAACCTTTCACCGGACCGGTGCCCATCGCAAACAAGATAACCGCTGCTAACAAGGTTGTAATGTTCGCGTCGAAGATAGTGGTAAATGCTCGCTCAAAGCCTGCATTAATTGCGGACTGAGCTGGCAAACCATTTTTCAGCTCTTCTTTTATTCGCTCAAATATCAATACGTTCGCATCAACCGCCATACCCATGGTTAAGACGATACCCGCTATACCCGGTAAGGTAAGCGTTGCCGATAGCAATGACATTACTGCAACGAGCATGACCATATTCGTACATAAAGCGATATTCGCTAACAGACCAAACTTACGGTAAACCACCAGCATAAAGACAAGCACAAGCGCAAAACCGATTTGAGCCGATGTCACACCCATCTTAATATTTGCTGCCCCTAAGCTTGGACCAACAGTACGCTCTTCAACGAAATAGATTGGCGCTGCCAAAGCCCCAGCACGTAACAACAGGGCTAATTCAGACGACTCACCCGCGCCATCAAGTCCTGTAATACGGAACTGCGAACCTAACACCGATTGAATAGTGGCTAGAGAAATAATACTTTTCTCAACGTAAGGGATACGTTTCTCCACCTGATTACCATCAACTGTCTCAAACAGTGTACGTGATTTGTGTTCGACAAATAGAACCGCCATACGACGCTTAACCGCGTTGCGTGTCGTACGGTTCATCAACTGACCACCTTTACTATCTAGCGTAATAGACACCTGTGGCTGGCCATTTTCGTCAAACGTTGACTGCGCGTTCGATACACTCGAACCGCTAATAATAATATCTTTTTCTAACGTCGCTTTACGGCCAACTTCGCTACGGAACTCGTAGGTTTCAGTCAAGCCGCGATTCGCATCAGGCGTGGCTTCTAGACGGAACTCCAAGTTCGCTGTTTTACCAATAATACGTTTCGCTGCTGCTGCGTCTTGAATACCTGGCAACTGCACAACGATACGATTACGTCCTTGGCGCTGCACTAAAGGCTCGGCCACACCTAACTCGTTAACACGATTACGTAACGTCGTTAAGTTCTGCTTAATCGCATAGTCTTCAATAGCACGCGTCGTTTGCTCTGTTAATGTGATCAACAGCAGCGTGCCAGCCTCTGAATCTTCAGTGCTTAATAAAAATTCGGTGTAATCTTTGCGCAACAGCTCTAAAGCTTGGTCACGTGTTTCTTTGTCACCAAACTTCACTTCCAAGCTGCCATCTTCACGATGCTCTACTGAACGATAGCGCAACTTTTCTTGACGCAGTTTAGTTTTGATTTCAGATACATACACATCTAAACGCTGACCAACCGCTTGCACCATATCCACTTCTAATAAGAAGTGAACACCGCCGCGTAAATCTAAACCTAGTTTCATTGGACCCGCGCCAACACTGGTCAACCAGTCAGGCGTTGTCGGTGCTAAGTTCAATGCAACCGTGAAGTTTTCACCTAATGTGGAACTAATAATTTGCTTTGCTTTAAGTTGGCTTTCACCATCTTCGAAACGGATAAGACCACTGCCGCCGACCTGCTCCACTGTTTTGAAGCCTATCCCTTCACGCTTGAGTGCAGAAGTCACCTGATCAAGCAATGGCTGATCTACATGATGAACATCGCGCGTTCCAGAGATCTGCACAGCATAATCTTCGGGATACAGATTGGGTGCCGCATATAATGCACCAATCAAAAGAACAAAAATGATAAGTAGATTTTTCCACAGAGGATAGCGGTTGAGCATGGTGCCCGTTCCTTTAAACAAACGAAAACGCCACATTATGTGGCGTTTCTAACAAACCAGAAGCATTAGATGCTTTTCAAAGTACCTTTCGGTAGAGCCGCAGATACATGGGCTTTTTGGAAAGTAAGTTCCGTACCTTCGCTTACTTCCAAAACAACGTAGTCATCATTTAACTTAACGACTTTACCCAAGATACCGCCCGCAGTTAACACTTCATCACCTTTCGCTAGGCTCGCTAACAGGTTTTTGTGCTCTTTAGCGCGTTTAGACTGTGGACGCCACATGAAGAAGTAGAAAATCAGACCAAATCCCAGCAAGAAGATGAGGTTGAACATACCTGGATCTGCTGGCCCTGCGGCAGCACCTTCAGCAAACGCTGGAGAAATAAAGAAGCTCATTACTTTCCTAACCCTATGATTATATTATTAAACTTCAGCTAACGGCGGCACTTCCATACCCCGAGCACTATAAAAGTCTTTTACAAAGTCGTCCAATTTACCCTGTTCAATTGCCTCACGCAATCCAGCCATCAGGATCTGGTAATAACGGAGGTTATGAATCGTATTTAACTGCGCGCCTAAAATCTCTTGGCACTTATCTAAATGATGTAAATAAGCACGACTGAAGTTTTGACACGTATAACAGTCACAGGTTTCATCCAATGGACGTATATCTGTCTTATTGGAGGCATTTCTGAGTTTTACAACCCCTGTACTTGTAAAGAGATGTGCATTTCGCGCATTTCGAGTTGGCATCACACAGTCAAACATGTCAACGCCACGACGAACACCCTCAACTAAATCTTCAGGTTTTCCAACGCCCATCAGATAACGCGGTTTATTCTCCGGCATTCTGTGCGCAAGATGATCCAATACCTTGATCATTTCATCTTTCGGCTCACCGACCGATAAACCACCAATGGCATAGCCATCAAAATCGATCTCGGTTAATCCTGCCAAAGACTCATCACGAAGATGCTCATACATGCCGCCCTGGACAATACCAAACAGAGCAGACGGGCTATCACCGTGCGCCTCTTTAGAACGTTTCGCCCAACGCAGTGATAAACGCATTGAAGTCGCAGCTTCCGTTTCAGTAGCAGGATAAGGCGTACACTCATCAAAAATCATGACGATATCGGAGCCCAGCTCGCGCTGGACTTCCATGGATCGCTCTGGATCGATAAACACTTTAGAACCATTCACAGGTGACTGAAACGTAACCCCCTGCTCGGTAATTTTGCGCATCTTACCCAAGCTAAACACTTGGAACCCACCCGAGTCCGTCAGAATAGGTCCTTTCCACTGCATAAAGTCATGCAGATCACCATGCATCTGTACAATTTCAGTACCAGGACGCAACATTAAATGAAAAGTGTTCCCTAGAATAATCTGCGCACCTATCGCTTCAATATCCTTCGGCAACATCCCTTTGACTGTTCCGTAGGTACCCACAGGCATAAACGCAGGCGTTTCGACCACACCACGAGGGAACGTTAAACGACCACGACGCGCCTTACCATCAGTGGCTAATTTTTCAAATTGCATGAAGCAGTTACGGCTCACGAAGCCTCCGTTTTATCTGTTTTGCGGCTGATGAACATCGCATCGCCATAACTAAAGAAGCGGTATTTTTCTGCGACAGCTGAAGCATATGCAGCCATCACATGATCATATCCCGCAAACGCACTCACCAACATTAACAAAGTAGACTCAGGTAAGTGGAAGTTGGTAATCAAAAGATCGACACTTTTAAACTCATAACCAGGGAAGATAAAAATAGAACTATCACCATAAAACGGCGCAATCTCTCCACTTTGGCTTGCAGACTCTAATGATCGAACACTGGTAGTTCCCACAGCAACAACACGTCCACCGCGTGCACGAGTGGCTTTTACTGCCTCACAAACTGACCGATCAACCTCAATATACTCTGCATGCATAATATGGTCTTCTATACGATCAACCTTGACCGGCTGGAAAGTACCTGCCCCCACATGCAAGGTGACAAACGCTGCTTCAACACCTTTCTCATCCAGTTTCGCCAGCAATGCCTCATCAAAATGCAGACCCGCAGTAGGCGCAGCCACCGCACCCGGCTGACTACCATACACGGTTTGATAACGCTCACGGTCTTCTAGCTGATCCTCACGATTCATATAAGGAGGCAAAGGCATATGACCATGCTTTTCTAAAATATCTAAAACAGCTATATCGCCTTCGAAGTGTAGCTCGAATAGATTTTCGTGACGGCCAATCATCGTCGCTTGCGCACCACCTTCAAAAATGAGTGTAGTACCCGGCTTAGGCGAACGACTAGAGCGTATATGAGCGAGCACTCGGTGCTGATCCAACACCCTCTCCACTAGCATCTCAATTTTCCCACCGCTGGCTTTTTCACCAAATAGGCGAGCCGGAATAACCCGTGTATTGTTGAATACAACGAGATCGCCCTCTTTCAGGAAATCGAGCACATCACCAAATTGTTTATGTTGTAGC
>DAIRSP010000086.1:0-11727 GCA_036804365.1 Neptunomonas sp.
GAAATTTTCCTAAATGCGCTAAAATAAACGAATTATCCATCAGATAGAAATCACAAGAGTAAACTATGGCTCCAAAATATGC
This sequence comes from Neptunomonas sp., assembly GCA_036804365.1. Lineage (GTDB taxonomy): Bacteria > Pseudomonadota > Gammaproteobacteria > Pseudomonadales > Balneatricaceae > Neptunomonas. Next base: position 83 of record DAIRSP010000086.1, read on the forward strand.
CTCGTTAGATTGGGTGGATCAACAACCTAAGTCCACACTCTTTGATGATATCTATCTCAATACAGACTACGGCTTAACTGAAAAGCAATATGTCTTTGTTGAGGGCAATAGGATCCCTGAGCGCGTTACAGGCTCCTTAGCCTCCCCTTTTGTGGTTGCAGAAACAGGCTTTGGCACAGGATCTAATCTACTTTGCACCTTAGAAACAATTCAGCGAACGGCTCCGCATTGGGGTTATCCCATTCATTTTTTATCTTATGAGCTTTATCCCATTGCAAGAAATGATCTAGTCAGAATCTTCAATAGCCAGCCTACACTGTCGCAATACACGAACCAACTGCTAGACCAATATCCTCCCGCTATTGAAGGAATGCATCGCTTTATCTTTGATAATGGACGGTTTTATCTCACGCTATTCTTTGGCGATGCTGCATCCGGTATCCAGAAAACGCTAGCCAAAGTCGATGCCTGGTATCTGGATGGTTTTGCACCCGCCAAAAACCCACAGATGTGGAACTCAGAGCTATACCGACAGATTGCAACCCTTAGCCAACAACAGACGACATTAGCCACATTCACATCAGCGGGTGATGTTAGAAGAGGGCTTTTAGATGCAGGCTTCCTCATTAGCAAAAAACCCGGGTTTGGAAAAAAAAGGGAGATGATTACCGCAACATTCAACCGTCCTGACCAGAAAGCAAAGCCTAGTATTCAAGCGCCATGGTTCTCAATCCCAACACCCCAAAAACCCAAAACAGCAATTATTATTGGCGCAGGTTTAGCCGGCTGTACAACCGCTGAGGCATTAGCGAGACGGGGTATAGCCGTTACCTTAATAGATACTCATGCAGATATTTGCTATGAGGCATCTGGAAATAAGCAAGGCGCTCTCTATGCCAAACTGCCCATAACCCCCACTAAAAGCGGCGAATTCCATCTATGCGGTCTAGAGTATTCATTACGCCTTTTAAAAATTTACGATTGTCTCGATGACAAAACAGCATCTCAGTGTGGTTTGTTGCAATTAGCTACTACTGAGCGAGAGCTTGAAAGACAGCAAGCGACATTAAACAACGGTCATTATGCTGAGGATGTGGTGCGCTCGGTTTCAGTAGAGCAAGCTTCCGAGTTGTCGGGTAATTTGATTGATCGACCAGCGCTCTTTTTCCCGCGAGCAGGATGGGTCTATCCGAAAGCTTTCTGCGAGAGGTTGGTTGAAAATGACCTCATTACAATGCAACTCTCAACGACGGTTACATCCATTAACAAAAATGACGACAAAGGCTGGCAACTTGTCACAGAGAACCAACAAATATTCTCGGCAGATATATTAGTCGTTTGTACGGCCGCACAAGCCAAATCCTTTGAGTTACTTAATCATTTGCCTGTAAAACCAATTCGTGGCCAAGTCAGCACAGTGGCCGCCTCAAATCAGTCAAAGCTCAAAACGGTTGTGTGTGGCGACGGTTATATTTCGCCGGCGCTTGAGGGCTCTTATAGCTTTGGGGCAACTTTTGATCTTCACGATCAGTCTGAATCCGTGCGTGAAGCCGATCATATATCTAATGTAGCTATGTTAAAAAGCGCACTGCCTACACTGGCTGAAGAGATCGAGCAGCTACCCTGGACTGCTAAGGTCGGCTATCGCTGCTCAACTCCCGATTATTTGCCTATTACAGGCTATGCGCCCATTGCAGAGGAGTTTAGAGCTCGCTATGCCAAGCTAGCCGATGATAAGAACTGGAAATTCCCAGATATAGTTCCACCACTACACGAAGGGCTACTGGTTAATATTGGTCATGGTTCCAAGGGACTCATCACTGCCCCACTCTGTGCAGAACTACTTGCATCCCTGGTCGCTAACGAACCCTTGCCGGTTCCTCGAGATATTTATCAAGCGTTACACCCTGGACGCTTTTTAATTAAAAATCTAATTCGCAATAAATAAACTTCGGACTATCCTAAATAGTGGTAATCCTTTAAGTTTTTTTCATATTGGCCGCTACTGTGAACAATGCGTATAGGAGGCGAGCTGTATGGCGCTTATAGTAATTGACCATGGTAACCGAATCCAAACTCCCGTTAGCTCGGTCTTTCCTGATCGTGGCGTAGAGGCTGCTACACCTGCCAAAGCCACCCATGATAGTGCTGGGCTTGAAAAGCGTATGCACGCAGACGGTGAGCCTTTTAAACAAGTCATGGATTCTGAGCTGGGCTCAACTGCAAAGCGCACTCGCCCTACAGGTCCTGACACTTACTCACCAGATAAAACACCCGCAGCTTCACGTAGACTTAAAGCCGCTCAAATTATGAGCCATCCTGTACAAACCATTGCGCGTGAAACAACATTTAAAAATGTTTGGATGCGGATGAGGGAGTTAAAGATCAGTCATTTAATGGTGGTTGATAGTAACCAACACCCCGTTGGCATTATCTCTAAAGATGACGTTATCGAACACGGCAAAGACTCGCCTGTGAGTATCGCTAATTTTTATACTCGTAAATTGATTGCAGCATCGCCTGAAACTGATGTTTCAGTGATCTCAGCCACCTTTATTGAGTTTGATATCAATGCCATGCCAGTGTTTGATCATCACGATCAGCTACTGGGTATCGTCTGCCGATCAGACCTGTTACGTTTATTAATCAGTGGCTCACATATTGAAAGCTGGGCATAACTGAACGCCATCACCCACGGAATTGGTCCTTGAGCATAATGTTTGCTTCACCCTGCGATTCACTGAACACAACCACCGCTTGGCCATTTTTAAGCTTTAGCTTCACCTGCATCACACGCTCTTTCAGTCCCGTTTCATGATCTCCGTAGTCCGTCCCATCACGGGTGACAAACTCTTCAATCAATCCATCTAGGGCGTCATCAGATAGCGCTTCATAGGGAATAATCATTCAGTATCTACACCATAGCCGCGTAACAACGCTACAAACTCTGTTTCATCTAGGACTTGAATGTTCAGCTCTTCTGCTTTCTCGAGCTTGCTGCCTGCACCTGGGCCTGCGATCACACAGTCGGTTTTCTTGGATACACTCCCGCTGACCTTTGCGCCCAACTGCTGTAATTTATTCTTTGCTTCATCACGTGTTAATAGAGTTAATGTCCCCGTCAGCACATAGGTTTTATCCTTGAGAGGTAATGAGTCCGTTTGAATCGGCTCGGCTTCATCCCATACCACACCCGCGCCTCTTAACGCAGCCACTACCTCGATATTGTGCGGCTGCTTAAAGAATGTATAGATATGATGGGCTACCACAACACCGACATCAGGTACGGCTTGAAGCTGTTCTTGATCAGCCGCCATCAAGTCATCTAGATAGCCAAACGCCAGAGACAAGTTTCGTGCTGTTGCCTCTCCCACCTCTCGAATACCTAAGCTGTATACAAATCTGGCGAGAGTTGTCTGTTTACTTTTCTCTATAGCTTCTAACACGTTCGATGCTGACTTATCACCCATGCGCTCTAAAGAGGCTAAATCCGCATGAGACAGTGTAAATATATCAGCAACAGAGTTGAGTAAACTTTTATCCACTAACGCGTCAATTAGTTTCTCACCTAACCCTTCAATATCCATCGCCTTGCGGGATGCATAATGGCGTAGTGCTTCTTTTCTCTGTGCGGAGCAACTGAGCCCCCCACTGCAGCGAGCAACGGCTTCGCCTTCAACACGCTCAATATCCGACTGACAGACAGGGCATTGCGTTGGCATTTTAACCGCTCTAGCATTCTCAGGGCGTTTATCCAGAACCACACTCGCCACTTGAGGAATAACATCACCTGCTCGTCTAATAACGACCCAATCACCTATTTTCAAGTCTAATCGAGCGATCTCATCCATATTATGAAGCGTCGCGTTACTCACAGTGACGCCACCAACAAATACGGGTTTTAGTCGCGCTACGGGGGTTACAGCCCCGGTTCTGCCGACTTGAAACTCTATATTCTCGACTTGAGTCATCTCCTCTTGGGCAGGGAATTTATGTGCAATAGCCCAACGAGGAAAACGGGAAACAAAGCCTAAAGAGCGTTGCAGAGCATAGTCATTGACTTTAAACACAAGACCATCGATCTCGTAAGCCAATCCATTTCTTAACTCGGCCATCCGTTGATAGTAATCAAGACATCCCTCTGCACCCTGAGCAGTCTCAAGATACTGATTCACTTTAAAACCCCAATGACGCAACTGACGCATTGCATCTGCATGGTTGTCGGGTAAGCGACCTCCCTCGATCACACCCACACCATAACAACACATCTCCAAAGGGCGAGTAGCGGTGATTCGCGCATCTAGTTGGCGCAGGCTACCCGCTGCGGCATTACGAGGGTTTACAAACTGCTTTTCACCATTAGCCAATGCGCGATCATTGAGTGCTGCGAACCCTTTTTTCGGCATAAATATTTCGCCGCGAACTTCTAATCGACTAGGTATCGAGTCACCAATTAACTTCAAAGGAATGGAGGGGATAGTTCTGACGTTGTGAGTAATGTCTTCTCCTGTGGCGCCATCTCCCCGTGTCGCACCACGAATAAGCAAGCCGTTTTCATATAAAAGACTGACAGCTAAACCGTCTAGTTTAGGCTCACAGGCGTATTCGACGCTCGCATCTGTTGTATCTAAGCGCTCACGTACTCTACGGTCAAAGTCGATTAAATCCTCTGCGCTAAAGGCGTTATCCAATGAGAGCATTGGGATTTCATGCCTAACCTCAGAAAAGCCTGCAATGGGCGCTGCCCCTACTCGCTGTGTTGGTGAATCCGGTGTAATCAACTCAGGATGTTGCTGCTCAATATATTTAAGTGCCTGAAACAACCGATCATACTCAACATCCGGCACTGTCGGCTCGTCCAATACATAGTATTGATAATTATATTGCTGAAGCTTAGATTTAAGCACCAGTATCTCTTCATTAAGGACATGGCTAGACGTATCTTGAGATGGCATATTTTGAGAGGACTAAAAGGAGAAATTAAAAAACGTAGCCAAAAATTAATGACTACGTCTACGACGATGATGCATTTCGTACTCGGTGATACGCTCTCGGTAATGCGCCTTTGTTTGTGGCCGCATTACCGACCGGTTTTCGTCAAGTAGATCACCACCGAGATGTTTAGCTACCGTTTCGGCTGTCGCTAACATGCACTCAAATGCATTTTTCGGATCTGTAGGCTCACTCATCGACATAAAGAAACTCACACCCGGTGTCGCCAGACTTGGCATTTTTTCAAGATCAAACGTACCTGGGTTTACTGCATTAGCCATACTGAATTGAACGGCACCTTTATCAATTCCATCTTCAAAACGATGGAATAAACTCATATCACCAAAGCGCATACCACAGGCCAACACAACCTGTAATAATGCATGACCATCGAGTGGTTCCTTCTTAGCTACCACGGTAATCACTAAGACATCTTCAGGCTCAGGAACTTGCTCCCTCGCTTTTCGATCTGAGCGAGCATTTTCTAACATCAAATCATCAAATAAAGAGTCCTGTTCAGGTGCTTCAACCTCAACATCCGGCTCTTTGGTTTGACGCGCCCGACGCTTCGGCTTTTCAGTAACTGTATTAGTAGTCTGATGAGGTTCAACAGTAGCGGAGGTCTCTGTGACTGGCTCAAGGGGAATCTCTTCAGCAATCGCCGAAAACATATCATGTTGAGACAGTTGCTCTTCTCTTTTGGCGGCCTGTTCAGAGACTTGACGCATCAGTACTGTGATCGGTTGCTCAAGATCTAATGCTTCAGCTTGATCAATCTGCTCGACTATTTCTGATTCAATAGCCGCATCAGACTCGTATGTCACTTGGCTATCAACTGTGCTCTCAACTTTAGTGTCTTCATTAGCATCTAATTCGACAGTTTCAGTGACCGAGCTTAAGTTATCAGCTACAGAAATTTCAATTTTAGCCACAACCGGTGACGAAGGTTGTGTAGCGTCATATTCTGGACTCAGAGGCTCAGTTGAAAGTGAGTATTCGTTTTGTTCGCGTTTATAAGCCTTAGTAAAGCTATCAGGGATCTCGTCGAATAAAGGATCAAACTCCTCCGTGACTTCGACCTCTGGGACTCTATCTTCAACGATGGCGTTATTCTTTGCCAAACACTGGGTGACTACAGGTTTAATAACCTCATCCACAATCTCCCCGGGTTCCTCTTCGGGCAAATAATCCTCAGCTTCCTGAATATGATCATTTTCCGGTAAGTATGCTTCAGAGGCGGTATCAATTTTGTGAACTAGCGGCTCTATTTCTGGCTTTTCTACAATATCGGCCATTTGTTCAAAACTTGGTTCTACACGCTCTGGCGTAAAAACAGGTTCGATCACAGCCTTACTCTTTGGCTCAACGGGCTTTGCCACAAAGGCGCGTTCTGGTGGGATATAGGCAGGATTCAAATGAGCTTTAATCCTTGCGCCACCATTAGGAAGCTCAGGATTATGCTCTGATTCAGTTTGCTCTGAGAATTGGCGATCAATATCCATTTTAAGGGTGTTACGATGCCCTTTCATACGGCGCCAACCGTCAAAAATTATTAAGCCGATGATCAATACACCACCGATGATCAACCATTCTCTTAAACCGATATCCATAGCGGGAACACTATCCTCAGGAAACGTTAACTCTTTAATATTCCATACTATAAACCGAACTGACCTTACTGAACAATCTGATCTATCATAAGAGTCAATGGTTCTTTCGCATCTTTTACAATTACTTGCAGTTCAGATGCCTGTAAGTCACCTTTACTGGCTTGTGGCTGTCCGCTCATTGAAATGCGTGCACCAACAGTTACCTCCGGGTGCATCGATAGTTTAGCTTGTGGTGTCATCGCTAAGCTATCATCTAGCGTTATAAGTTTAGGTAACTCAGCTACGGTCAGACGAACCGCCGCTAAAGGCATACGACCACTAACAGGCTTTGCAAACACAAACACCGTTTGATCAGGTTTCAGACTGCTGCGTAAATTTTCAGCGATATCGATAGTTAACTGAATGGCTACTGATTTCAACTCAGGTACATCTGGCACAGGCTTACCTAATGCGGCTAGCTCATCCATTGCTCGACGAACACCTGCTTTAAGCGAGTCTGCTGCAGCTGGCTCTGCATTTGCGAGTGCCTGGCGCCAGAATGTAATCGCCTCTTCGTACTTTTTCTGCTCGAATGAATCAATGCCTAACAGCCCAAGTGATGTCACTTCTAAGGGTTCACGATCCAATGTTCTTTTAACTTGTTGCCTGACTTCATCATCCATTTTTCCGCCTTTTGCAAAATAGAGTGCTTGAGCATACTGCCCCATTACACCGACATACTGAGCTGCATCATTAGGTAAAATCTCTAGCACCTTAACAAAACTATCGCGTCCCTTTTCAAAATCCCCAATATTCATATAGGTGGTCGCTAAGATATACCAACCTTCTGGATTATCTGGCTTTTTCTCAAGCTCACTCACTAACATCGCGATAGCTTCTTCCACCGTCGGCTGCTGACCATTTGCAAAGGCTTTCATCGCTTCAGGTTGTTCTAAAGCGACCTGCAACTCATGAGCACTGCCATAGTGATAATAAAGACCGAATGCCCCTGTAGGGATAATCATTGCGAGAAGCGCAACGGTGAGCAGCTGTTTATTACCCACTACAAGAGGTGCAGATTTGGAGGTTTGTTCAGATGCATCATCAAGCAGCGTACGCTCAAGTTCTAGCTTAAGGGCATCATATTCCGCTGGTTGTAGATTGCCGCCATCTTTTTCTAAATCTAATTCGACTAAACGCTCTTTAAAGATCGCGATATTCTTAGCTTTTCTATCTACAGCTACTGAAGCTTGATTACCCAATTTCCGAGCTTGAAAAAAAGGAACAAAAATAAATGCGAGCGCCAACATTGTCAGCACTGTAATACCTAGCCACAACTCAATCATTTACTTATCCTTTTCCAGCAGCGTATTCAGCTGTCGTTTTTCATCTTCAGTCAATTGCTCGGTTGGAAAATCAACCTTAGGCTTACGTTTTCGGGTTAATAGAATCACCACTAACGCGCCCACACCTATTAACGCAAAAGGCCCGTACCACAACACCCAAGTATTTGACTTTACGCGTGGTTTATAAAGTACAAACTCGCCATAACGAGCAACCATAAAATCCACTATTTGATCATCGGTTTCACCTCCATCAACCATTCGATAGATCTCTCGGCGAAGGTCAGACGCGATAGGTGAATTAGAGTCAGCAAGGTTTTGGTTCTGACACTTAGGGCAGCGTAACTCTACGGTTAATTGCTGAAAACGCGCCCTTTCTACATCCGTTTTAAACTCATAGGTATCAATTGCTGCAAATGACAAACTACTGACTAACAGCAGTAAATAGGTAATGAATCGCATACTGCTCACCCTTGAGGTTGCTCAGACACTGATTTAAGAATTTCCCTTAACTCAGCCCACACTTTCTCGTTGACCTCACCCACATGACGAAAGCGAATCACACCTTTCGCATCTAACACATAGGTTTCGGGGGCACCATAGACACCTAAATCCAAGCCGAGGGTACCTGCATCATCTGATATATTTAGAGCATAGGGATCCATATAGCGGCGTAACCATTCACGGGCTGCACCGGGCTCGTCTTTATAGTTAATACCATAAATCGTTACACCCTCTTCACGTACAATACGGTTAAGTTGAGCATGTTCCTGCTTACAGGTTGGGCACCAAGTTGCCCAAACATTGAGCAATGCTGGTTTACCCACAAGATCTGCTTGAGTCAGCACCCGCCCTTCTTCAGTCAATGAAGGTAAACTAAACGTTGGCACAGGCTTATTGATAAGAGCTGAAGGCAACTCTGTCGGATCAAGCTGCAACCCTTTAAGGAAAAAGGCACCCAACACAATAAAAATAATCAGCGGAATAAAGAGTATAAAACGACGCATTAGATTAACCTTATACAGAAACTGTTTGACGTTTCGCTTGCTGACGATAGCGTTTATCAGAGGCAGATAAGAAGCCAGCAAACGCCATCATCAAACCACCCAGCCAGATCCAACGAACAAATGGCTTATACTGCACACGTATCGCCCAAGCGCCACCCTCAAGGGGTTCACCCATAGCAACATACAGATCGCCAAAGAAACCAGGATCAATATCTGCTTCTGTCATCACATTACCACGCGCCGTGTATAGGCGCTTCTCAGGGTGCATAACACTGTAAGCTTCACCATTTTTGAGCACTCTTAACACGCCTTGATCAGCAGTAAAGTTCGGCCCTTCGATATGACGAGAGCCTTCGAATACAAAGGTATAATTCTCAAAAGCTAAAGAATCCCCTGGCTTCATCCGCAAATCACGCTCTTCACTGTAGATAGATACCAAACAAACACCCACGATCGACACGGCAACACCAGCATGAGCCAATGTCATCGAGATATAACTGCGTGAGAGCTTACGCACACCTTCAGCGATCGATTTTTTAGCGCGGATTTTTAGCACTAGATCGAAAACACCACCGGTGATAATCCAGAGAGCAAGCACCATACCTAATGCTGTTTTCAGGTCAAACTTCCCCATATACATCAACGGAAATGACAAACCTACAGTTAATGTAATGATCGCAGGTAAAGCCAACCGCTTAACTAAGAAACCTGTTTCAGTTTTTTTCCAACGCGCTATCGCACCGGCGCTTAAAAACACCACCATGATGGCAACAAGCGGTACAAAAAGAGAGTTAAAGTAAGGAGGGCCAACCGAGATTTTCCCTAGAGCCAAAGCATCTATCACTAATGGATACAAGGTCCCTAATAACACCATCAAACAAACAATGACTAACATGATGTTATTGATTAACAGAAAACTCTCACGAGAAATCAGCTCGAAAGTCGACTCACTTTTAACATGCGCAGCTTTAATCGCATAGAGTAAAAATGATCCGCCAATAGTAATCACCAAGAGTGCCAAAACGAAATAGCCACGCTCTGGGTCTGATGCAAAAGCATGCACTGAGGTCAACACACCGGAGCGCACTAAAAAAGTCCCTAATAGACTCAACGAGAATGCAAAAATTGCGAGCAATACAGTCCAACTTTTGAATACACCACGCTTTTCAGTCACCGCTAGACTATGCACCAAAGCAGTACCGACTAACCATGGCATAAAAGAGGCGTTTTCAACAGGATCCCAAAACCACCAACCACCCCAGCCAAGCTCGTAGTACGCCCACCAACTGCCCAGCACAATGCCGAGCGTCAAGAAGGCCCAAGCAACATTGGTCCAAGGACGAGACCAACGCGCCCATGCGGCATCAAGTCTTCCGCTCATCAATGCTGCGATCGCAAAAGCAAACGCCACCGAGAAGCCAACATAACCCATGTAGAGCATAGGCGGATGAATAATCAAGCCGATATCTTGTAATAGAGGGTTAAGATCACCGCCTTCCGCCGGTGAGTTAGGTAACAAACGCTTAAATGGACTCGAGGTAATCAAGGTAAACAGCGTAAAGCCGACACTGATCATCCCCATGACAGCTAAAACCCGTGCCACGATATCTATCGGCAGCTCTTTGCTCTTCACCGCAACCGCAAATGTCCAACCACTGAGGATAAGAACCCAAAGCAATAAAGACCCTTCATGGCCACCCCAGATAGCACTAAACTTGTAGTAAATAGGCAGCGCCGTATTTGAGTTCCCTGCAACATACGCAACAGAGAAGTCATCTGTCATGAATGCGTAACCTAAACACAACATGCTGATACACAAAAACAAGAACATGCCTTTCGCCAAAGGCCGCCCATAACTCATCCATAATAGGTTACCGGTGTAAGCACCTACTAACGGGACAACCGCTAAAATTGCAGAAAGGCAAAGCGCTAAAATAAGTGAGTATTGACCGAGTTCAGGAATCATTTGTTGAATGTCTCTTTTGCAGGCTCTGGCATTTTTCCAGCAGCTTTAAGTGCATCTGCAACTTCTGGAGGCATATAGTTCTCATCATGTTTTGCTAGCACTTCGACTGCTTGGAAAACACCGTTAGCATCCAATTCACCTTGCGCTACAATCCCTTGCCCTTCACGAAATAGGTCTGGAAGAATACCTGTGTATTCTACGTTCACCGTTTTAGCATAATCTGTCATGGCAAAAGCAACGTGCAGGCTTTGCTGATCTCGCACAACGCTGCCTTCAACCACCATACCACCGGCACGAATACGGGTACCTTTCGGTGCATCTGCATCGACAATCTGGGTCGGTGAGTAAAACAAGTTAATATTTTGATTCAGTGCATAAAGCGCTAACCCTACCGCAACGGATACTCCGACTACGAGCAGTACAACCAACATCAATCTCTGTTTACGTTTCGGATTCATTACGAGTTACTCTCCCTACGCATACGTCTAGCTAAACGTTGAATGAGCGATTTTCGCTTCATTAATGGCTGCAGCACATTACCGATAATAATGGCTAGCCCCAATGCATATGACAGCCAGACATATAATCCATGGCCGTTCATATGAATAAAATCAGATAAAGATTCAAATTGCACAGAAACCTCAACTAGAAGCAAGTAGATCACGAACCCATCCCGAACGACGCTCACGGCGTAGGATTTCATTTCGTAATCTCAACATGAGAGTGACAGCAAAGAAACAATAAAAAC
>DAIRSP010000087.1:0-11709 GCA_036804365.1 Neptunomonas sp.
AAAAGCAACAGAAACTTTATTCGTCTAAGAAGCTGCGCAGGTGATCAGAGCGGCTTGGATGGCGTAGTTTGCGTAATGCTTTTGCTTCAATTTGACGGATACGTTCGCGAGTTACATCGAACTGTTTGCCGACCTCTTCCAATGTGTGATCGGTATTCATGTCGATACCAAAGCGCATACGTAGTACTTTCGCTTCGCGCGCTGTTAGACCTGCAAGTACTTCGCGAGTAGCTTCGCGTAGGCCTTCGCCTGTAGCAGAGTCCACAGGAGATGTATGGTTAACATCTTCAATGAAGTCGCCTAAGCTTGAGTCTTCGTCATCGCCGATCGGTGTTTCCATCGATATTGGCTCTTTAGCGATTTTCAGCACTTTGCGAATCTTGTCTTCCGGCATTTCCATGCGTTCAGCAAGTTCTTCAGGTAAGGGGTCACGACCCATTTCCTGAAGCATTTGGCGCGAGATTCGATTCAGTTTGTTGATCGTTTCGATCATATGAACTGGAATACGAATGGTGCGTGCTTGGTCGGCAATCGAGCGAGTAATCGCTTGGCGAATCCACCACGTAGCGTAGGTTGAGAACTTGTAACCACGGCGATATTCAAACTTATCAACAGCTTTCATTAAGCCGATGTTACCTTCTTGAATAAGGTCGAGGAACTGTAGTCCACGGTTGGTATATTTCTTGGCGATTGAGATAACTAAACGTAAGTTGGCTTCGACCATCTCTTTTTTAGCGCGACGGGCGCGAGCTTCACCAATAGACATACTGCGGTTGACATCTTTAATGTCAGCCAGCGTAATCTGTGCTTCTTCTTGCAGTTGAACAAGTTTACGTTGCGCACGCTGTAAGTCAGGTAGGTTAACTTTGATGCTTCGAGCATAGTCTGCATTGGAATTAGCTAAATCATCTAGCCATTGGGCACTAATTTCATTGCCTGGGAAAGACTTAATGAAATCTTTACGTGGCATTTTGCAGCGTTGTACACAGATGCGCATGATGGTGCGTTCTTGCTGACGCGTGCGCTCGATAAAGTCTCTCACACGGCTGACAAGAATTTCATAGTAGCGAGGCGATAGTTTGATCGGTGAGAACGCGGTGCTTAGCTCAGCCATCGCTAAACTAAAGCGTTTGCTATCACGTCCTTCGGCATCAATAGCTTCATATACGGCTAAAAGCTTTTCACTGACAGCAGTGAAGCGCAGGCGGGCTTCTTCTGGGTCAGGACCGCGGTCACCGTCGTCAGAATCATCGGAGCTATCGCCGTCTTCTTCATCGTCATCGTCATCGTCATCGCTGCTATCATCATCGACAGGCACGTCGATTTCATCATCGCTAGCTTCTTGGATGTCGTTATTGTCCGGGTCGATATATCCGCTAAAGATATCGCTTAAACGGCCCTCTTCTTGAAGTGTAGCGTTGTAGGCTTCAAGAATAATTTCGACGGAGCCAGGGAAATTGGCTAACGCCGTCATGACCTCACGAATACCTTCTTCGATGCGCTTGGCAATTTCAATTTCGCCTTCGCGTGTTAGAAGTTCAACCGTGCCCATTTCGCGCATATACATACGCACAGGATCTGTTGTACGGCCTGCATCAGATTCAACAGCGGCTAATGCAGCTACGGCGTCTTCATCAGCTTCTTCAGCTGAGTCGCCTTCTGTCATTAGTAGTGTTTCCGCATCCGGAGCCTCTTCGGACACGCTAATGCCCATGTCGTTGATCATTCGAATAATGTCTTCGACTTGATCTGGGTCGGCGATATCTTCCGGTAAGTGGTCGTTTACCTCGGCGTAGGTGAGGTATCCCTGTTCTTTACCGCGGGCGATCAGTTCTTTTAGACGAGATTGCTGCTGAGAGGTAGCTGACATAGATGTCCTACGATGATGCAAATGGAAAATCAACAAAAAATTTAGCGCGACATTATAACGTTCTGCGCCTTCTAAATCTAGCTCAAACAGATGTTTGCACAGGATCTATTAACCTTAGCTTATTTTTTGTAAATGGGGGCGTAATCTTGAAAAACAAGTTTTATTTGCGTTTAAGAAGATGCGCAAGCTTATTTTTTTCTTCAGATGTGAGGGTGGCGAAGGGCTTTTTCTGTAGTTTAGAAAGCTCTGCCTCATGCTGCCGACTCGATAGTCTAGCCCAGGCATCATCAAATAAAATGTTAGGGTCACCATTTAAAATGGGGTCTAAGTGCGAAATTTCACTTAATGTCAATAAGTGTCTGCCCTGCTGTGGGGAGTCTCGCCAGTCAACTAATAGCGTCCCAAGTGAGGCATTTGTTTGTGTATTCAAATAGGTAATCAGTTCAGCTAACAGATCGGCGTAAGGCTCGTTGATTTCGAAAAGAAAGTCTGGATGCTCTACTTTGCTGGCTAATTTGGTGTGATGCAGTATCAGAGAAATTAGGTGGCTACAGAGATTGCTTTTGGCGCGTTTCGGTGGCTGTGCGAGCGCGGTGTGCCTGTTGCTCTCTTCGCGGCTGGAAGGTGCCTTTGGTTGCGTTTGGGTGTTGTTATGCTGTGCTAGGTTGATGGTGCTAGCAATTTGCTCCAGGGTTAAGCCTGTTAGCTCGCAGATACGCTCAAGCATCATCTGCCGAAGTAGACTGTTTTGCATTCCGTGAATGAGTGGAAGTGCTTTGCTGCTAAAGTTTGCTCTCCCATCCATCGTGCTCATGTCGATATCTTCAGCCATCTGCTTAAAGAAAAACTCTGAAAGCGGTAAAGATTCGGTGAGTCGTTGCTCAAACTGTGCTTTTGACTCTTTCCGAACGAGGGTGTCAGGATCCTCATTGTCAGGTAGAAACAAAAATCGAGCTTGTTGCCCATCTTTGATGATAGGAAGAGCATTTTCGAGGGCACGGCTTGCTGCTTTGCGCCCCGCATTGTCGCCATCAAAGCAGAAAATGATTTCTGGGACGTTTTTGAAAAGGCGCTCTATATGTTGCGATGTTGTCGCAGTCCCCAGTGTGGCAACGGCATAGGTGATGCCGTATTGAGCGAGGCTAATGACATCCATATAGCCTTCTACAATGATGATTCGCTCTAATTTCTGTGTGAACTTACGCGCTTCGTAAAGGCCATAAAGCTCTCGGCTCTTGTGAAAAGTGTCTGTTTCCGGTGAGTTTAGATATTTAGGCTTTTCGTCACCTAAAACGCGACCGCCAAAGCCAATGACGCGTCCGCGAACATCGCGAATTGGAAACATGACTCGCTCGCGGAAGCGGTCGTATAGACTGTCTTTCTCTTCATGGCGTATCAGTAGTCCGCATTTTTCTAGTAATAAGCGAGACTCCTCATTCTGGCCAATGGATTGGCTTAAGTTATCCCAGCCCGGTGGAGCAAAGCCAATTTTAAACTGCTTTGCTATTTGGCCGGTGAGGCCGCGAGACTTTAAGTAATTAACGGCTTTGCTTTTCTCGGGATGAACGCGGAGTTGCTCAAGAAAAAAATCGGTAGCTGATTCTAGGATAGAGAGTTGTTGTTTGTGGTCGTTATTGGGCTGTTCGTGGGTTTCGTCTTTTGGGACATCAAGACCAACAAGTTTGGCGACTTCTTCAACTGCTTGAGGGAACTCTAGTCGCTCATACTCCATCAAAAAACCGATGGCATTACCGCCAGCACCGCATCCAAAGCAATAGTAAAACTGCTTATCCGGACTTACAGAGAATGAGGGGGATTTTTCTTGATGAAACGGGCATAGGCCGGAGTAGTTTTTTCCGGTCTTCTTTAGCTTTACTCGGCCATCGATAATATCAACGATGTTGACGCGGGCGAGGATGTCATCAATAAAGTTTTGCGGTATGCGGCCTGCCATATTCTGCTCAATCAAAAAGATTGATTAGAATGTTAGCTGTTTAGGCGCTCTTTTACGAGCTTAGAGATCATGCCCATGTCTGCTCGACCTTGAACCTGCGGTTTAAGTTCAGCCATGAGTTTTCCCATATCTTGCATGCTGTTAGCGCCGGTGGATATGACGGCGGCTTCCAGTAGTTCTTTTACTTCTTCGGTACTTAGCGGTTGCGGCAAGAAAGTTTTAATCACCTCCAGCTCTCGTCGCTCGATGTCCGCCAGGTCAGTGCGGTCCGCTTGATCATATTGAGTAATAGAATCTCTGCGCTGTTTAGACATTTTGTCCAGCGTAGCTATCACTCGTGCATCATCCAACTCAATACGCTCATCGACTTCGATGCGTTTGATTTCTGCCAAAATTAAGCGAATGGTGCCAAGCTCTTCTTTCGCTTTAGCGCGCATTGCTGCTTTCATTGCTTCAGTAATCTGTTGTTTGAGTACTGACATATTTGGCCTGACCTGTGTTGGATAGTGCGAATATAAAATTATTTATTAGTACATGCGCACACGGCGAGAAACATCGCGTGAAACTTTTTTCGCATGACGTTTAACAGCTGCTGCTGCTTTGCGCTTACGTACAGATGTTGGTTTTTCGTAGAATTCGCGTTTACGAACTTCTGCTAAAACACCCGCTTTTTCGCAAGAACGTTTGAAACGACGTAGTGCAACGTCAAATGGCTCGTTATCTTTAACTTTTACTGCAGGCATGAGGTTTTAACCTACCTTAATAAAATTGATTGAAAAATAATCAAATGGACGGATTTATCCAAATGAGGCGCAGAATTTTAAGACTATTGATCAGGATTGTCAAAGTTAGATTCGTGTAATTGGTCGCGAGATAAGTGATAATAGGCCTTTGATTTCTCCAATCCTAATAGAGTGAATAGTTAGATGCGTGTTTTGGGAATAGAAACGTCATGTGATGAGACGGGTGTGGCTATTTATGATAGCGAGAAAGGACTGTTAGCAGATACTTTATATAGCCAAGTCAAAATGCATGCTGAATATGGTGGAGTGGTGCCTGAATTGGCTTCTCGTGACCATATTCGTAAGTTACTTCCTTTAATTCGCCAGACTATTAAGCAAGCGCATTTGACCTCTGCAGATATTGATGCAGTTGCCTATACTGCCGGCCCTGGGTTGATTGGTGCACTGATGGTGGGGGCCTCTACAGGGCGAGCGATTGCAATGGCATGGGATGTACCAGCCATCGGTGTCCATCATATGGAAGGCCATCTGCTCGCACCAATGCTGGAAGCCCAACCGCCTGAATTTCCATTTGTCGCGTTACTTGTGAGCGGTGGGCATACTCAGCTGGTGAAAGTGCGCGCTGTGGGTGAATACGAACTACTTGGCGAGTCACTTGACGATGCAGCAGGGGAAGCTTTTGACAAAGCCGCAAAAATGCTGGGGTTGGATTATCCCGGTGGTCCATTGATCGCGAAGCTCGCAGAAAAAGGGGATCGAGATCGCTTTCGCTTTCCGCGCCCCATGACTGACCGGCCGGGGTTGGATTTTAGTTTCTCTGGGCTTAAGACATTTACGCTAAACACCATTAATGATCATAAAGCTACGGAAACTCTGGATCAGAAAACCATGGCTGATATAGCCGCAGCCTTTGAAGAGGCCGTTGTAGATACGTTAGCGATTAAATGTAAACGAGCGTTGCAGCATACGGGTTTTAAGCAGTTAATTATTGCAGGAGGAGTGAGTGCTAACCGTCGCTTAAGAGATAAACTGGAAACGATGGTCAAGAAAGAGCGCGCCTCACTTTTTTATGCACGTCCGGAATTTTGTACTGACAATGGTGCAATGATCGCTTATGCCGGTTGCCAGCGTCTTTTGGCGGGTCAAGCAGATGGTTTAATTATTGAAGCTAAACCACGTTGGCCGATGGATTTATTAAACGGCTGTTAATTCTCTAGAGGTATTGAACATTGGATATTGTTTTCATTAGTGGTCTAAAAGCAGAAACAGTGATCGGTATTTATGACTGGGAACGCGAAATTAGGCAGGTTGTAACTATTGATCTTGAGATGGGAACAGATATTCGTGTGGCGGCTTCGACAGAGAATATAGAGAATACACTGAATTATAAAAGCGTGACGGATCGATTGTTGGCTTTTGTTAGCGAGAGTGAGTTCTTACTCGTTGAAACGATGGCAGAAGAGATTGCAGGGATAGTGATGCAAGAGTTTTCGGTTCAATGGTTAAGGTTGAAGCTGGGTAAACCCGGTGCTATCCCTGAAGCAGAGTCTGTTGGTGTGATTATCGAACGGGGTGTTCGTTTTTAATGGCACGTGTTTACCTCAGTTTAGGCAGTAATAGCCGTCGGTTCTATCATATAACACAGTGTCTTAATGCATTGAGTGATGATTATTATCCGTTGCAGCTCTCCTCTGTGTTTGAAAGCCAATCGGTTGGGTTTCGTGGTAATCCTTTTCTTAATATGGTTGTAGGCTTAGATACCCAAGAACCTCTAGCCATCTTTTCGCAAGCGATGAAAAAGTTGGAAGATCAGTATGGGCGACTAAGAGGCGGGCCAAAATATGCGCCTAGAACATTAGATATTGATATTTTATTGTTTGATCATCAGATCGGAATTTTTGATGGTGTCGAGCTTCCGCGCTCTGAAATTTTAGAAAATGCTTTCGTGTTGTGGCCTTTATCTGAGATAGCAGGTGAGCTTGAACATCCTATCATTCAACGCACCTATGAGCAGTTATGGTCGGCTTATGATAAAGCTAGCCAAGTGCTCCAGAAGGTTCCTTTCGAGTGGAAAGGGCGGCAACTTTAATCATAGGTTGTGGTTTACGGCTGGCACATTTTTAGTTGCAGTCGCTTTATCTCTGCACCTAGGGCTGCACCTTTAAACCCCTGTAGCAAAAGTTCGGCTGGCGTAACGGTTTTTAGCTCACTAAGTAATGCTAGAAAATCTTCTTCCTGATCGAACTTTGATTCGAAGCAGTGACTGAGAAGTCGACAGCCGTCTAATAGGGGCGCTACTCGTTCAGGTCGGCGTAATAGGTCGAGCTGGGTGATGAGCTGAAAGCGCTCATCTGCCCCCGTGTTTTGCCAATTTGCTAGCACGGGGAAGGCCGTATGAAGTTGAAGTGCTAAATCTCTGAACAGGTTTGGAGTTTTCAGGTGTTCGCAAAGCGTTTTGATCTTTGCTGAAGCGTCAATTTGCTCATAAAAGCTTAGGTAACATAGGGTCGCAAATCTCACTGCACTCGTTTTTCCCAAAAACCGTTTCTCTAATTTGGCCGCTTGTTCATTATTTACCAAGGGTGTGAAGGCCGGGAAAAGGATTTTGAGTGCATATGCGTCAGACAGTGTGCTAAAGAAAATCAGTGGATTTGCTTCATTGATTGCACGTTCCAGTTCCTGCCAGGTTCGCTCTTTCGTTAAGTGTTCTAACTCATCGCTTTTGGCAATCTTTTGCATAAGAGTCAGTGTTTCAGGCGCTAGGTGAAAGCCTAAATGGTGATATCTGGCCGCAAAGCGCGCAACGCGTAATACGCGTAAGGGGTCTTCTTCAAATGCAGGAGATACATGCCTGAGAACTTTGTCAGCGAGATCCTTCTGTCCGCCATAAGGATCAATGATGCGACCATCATCACTTTTTGCCATCGCATTGATCGTCAAGTCGCGTCGAGAAAGGTCCTCTTCTAATGTAACATCGGGACTAGCGTGGTACTGAAATCCCATATAGCCTTTGCCGCTTTTTCGTTCGGTGCGTGCCAGTGCATATTCTTCGTGGCTGACGGGATGGATAAAGACAGGAAAGTCAGAGCCTACCGGTTTGTAGCCTTCCGCGAGCATCTCGGCAGGGGTCGCACCTACGACGACCCAGTCTTTATCATAGACAGGGTAGTTGAGTAATTCGTCTCTAACCGCGCCGCCGACTAAGAATATTTCCATGCTTATCTTTCGATTTTATCTGCTTGGGAAAGGGCCCAGTGCTCAAAACCACCGTTAAGGCTGCTAACTTGCTCAAAGCCCTGGTGAGCTAAAAATTGAGCTGCATTTTGGCTGCTGATCCCATGGTAACAACAGACAATTAAGGGCGTATCCATATTGGCTTGGGCGATATACTCGTGAAGATTGTCGTTAGACAAGTTAAAAGCGCCAGGGATATGACCGGCATTGAAGCTAGCTGGGTCACGTATATCCACTATGTTAGCGCCCGTCTCTATGAGCGCGACAGCCTCTTCAGATGAGATGCAACTATAAGTATCCATGATTAATCCTCAAAGGTGGCAGGTTGTAAGCTAGGTGTTGAAAATAGAGATAAGTCATCCAGTCGTAAAGCCGTTAATCGCTCACCCCAAACGCAGCCGGTATCAATAGCGTAAACATTAGGTGTCGTTACATCGCCTAAGAGTGCAGCCCAGTGGCCGAATACAATGTTGTCATGCTGTGCGCGTCGGTTTTCGTATAAATACCAAGGCAGATAGCCTGCGGGTTGAGTTTCTAACCCTCCTTTGGATGCAAACTCCAAATTACCCTCCGGTGTACAAAATCTCATCCGGGTAAAGTAGTTGGTAATCACACGCAGTCTGTCCCACTTAGGTAATCCTTTTCTCCAGCCTTCGGGTTTATTGCCATACAT
Organism: Neptunomonas sp.; assembly: GCA_036804365.1. Taxonomy (GTDB): domain Bacteria; phylum Pseudomonadota; class Gammaproteobacteria; order Pseudomonadales; family Balneatricaceae; genus Neptunomonas. The sequence goes on from DAIRSP010000087.1 coordinate 8,475, forward strand.
ATGTGAGTAAAACTCTGGCGCCTCCTCAGATTGGAGTATTGCCTCAACTTCACGTGCCCGTTTATGTGCTTTTTTGAGAGACCAAGCGGGGGGGATCCCGGCATGTACGAGCGTGAAAGCGAGTGCGGGATCAGTGTAGATGAGAGGCTGTTGTGCTAACCAGTGCATCAGTTCATCTCGGTCGGGCGCGCTCAAGATGGCTTCAAGTGTCTCATTGTTTTTGAGAGGTGCTTTGCCGTGATGTAAGGCTAATAAGTGAAGGTCGTGATTGCCTAAGACCGTCTTAGCGCGAGAGCCAAGAGCTTTAACGAAGCGTAAGGTTTGAAGTGACTGAGGTCCGCGGTTGACTAAGTCACCACAGAACCAAAGGCTGTCTTCTGATCCAAAGGCTACATCAGACAGGAGGTTCTGTAATTCATCAAAACAGCCTTGTATGTCGCCGATTGCGTAGGTTGCCATCAGAAAGTCTAGTGAAGCGCGTTAGGTTGTGCCAAAGTAAACGCGGGGATGAGCGCTTTAAATCGCTCACCGCTGGCCGTTTCCATATTGTAGTGTCCATACATACTCCCAACATGGGTGGCTAAAACTGTGCCGCTAGTATATTGATAGCTTTGGTTGGGTTGAATGACAGGTTGTTCTCCAACCACGCCATCGCCTTCAATCTCTTGGACATGCTCGTTGCCGTCGGTAACGACCCAGCGCCGGCTTAATAACTGAACCGGTTGTGAAAACTGATTAGTGATTGTGATCTCATAACTGAATACAAAGCGATGAGCTTCAGGGTCAGACTGCTCTGATAAAAACTTGGTCACGACATCGATATTGATCAGCTGACTTGGGTTGATATGATCCATGCAATCTCTACTATAAGGTGTGGGTATAAAGGTCATCCGCTAAGATGATGAACTCTTTAAGTTCGAGTTTTTCTGGGCGCAAAGTCGGGTCAATGCCCAGTGTTATCATTCTCTCGGCGCTGATCAGCTCTTTTAAATTGTTTCTGAGCGTTTTTCTTCTTTGCGCAAAAGCTGTCCTGACAACTAACTCGAGCGTTTTAAGATCCTTAGCGACAAAAGGTAAGGTCTTATGCGGTACAAGACGAACAATCGCCGAATCTACCTTAGGAATGGGATCAAACGCTTCTGGGGGTACGATGAAGAGCGATTCAACATGGCAGAAGTATTGAGCCATGATACCGAGACGACCATAGTTGTTTTCGCCCGCTTTAGCGGCTAAGCGATCAACAACCTCCTTCTGCAACATAAAGTGCATATCTAAAATATCACCCGAATGGCTCAGCAGGTGAAAAATAAGCTGTGTCGAGATGTTGTAGGGTAGATTACCTATAATACGCAGCGGTCGATCATCTTCACGTAAGCTTTTGAAGTCGAACTTCATGGCGTCCGCTTCAAAGATTCTAAACTTGTCGCCGTAGCGGAAAAACTTGGTACGTAGGATCGGCGGAAGGTCACGATCGAGCTCAATCGCATCTAATGCACCGGCTTCCGCTAAGATTTCCTCAGTAAGTGCACCTAACCCAGGCCCTATCTCAACCATATGATCGGATTCGTGGGGTGCTATCGAACGAATAATCTGGCGAATGATCCCTTGGTCTTGCAGGAAGTTTTGACCAAAACGCTTTCTTGCTTTGTGCATTACAGGTTTATTGCGACTCATGAATTCTCTTAGCTTTGTTGCGGGCCATATCACCCGCGTAGTGTAGGGCAAGACTTAAGCTGCCTGTATCGGCGGTGCCAGTACCGGCTAAATCTAATGCGGTGCCATGATCAACGGATGTTCGAATGATCGGCATACCTAGTGTAATGTTAACAGCTTTGCCGAATCCTTTGTATTTTAAAACCGGCAAGCCCTGGTCATGGTACATGGCGAGTACAGCGTCGCAATGTGCTAAGTATTTTGGTGTGAACAAGGTGTCTGCCGGGAGAGGGCCTATAAGGTCTAAGCCTTGGGTACGTAATTTCTGGAGAGTAGGCTCAATGATCTCAATCTCCTCCCGTCCCATATGTCCGCCTTCCCCTGCGTGAGGATTAAGGCCAGCAATGATAATCTTGGGTGACAAGATTCCAAACTGATTGATCAGATCGGAATGCAGTACACCGATAACTTCTTCAAGCAACTCAGTCGTGATACTAGAAGGAACTTGGCTCAAAGGTAGATGTGTTGTTGCAAGTGCAACTCTCAAACCTTCAGTAGCGAGCATCATGACGACTTTTTGAGTCTTAGTAATGTCTTCCAAAAACTCAGTATGCCCAGTAAAGGGGATTCCCGCTTCATTGATCACGCCTTTGTGCACAGGCGCGGTGACTAGTGCATCAAAGGTGTTGTCTAAGCAGCCATGAGCTGCCGTCGCAAGTGTTTCGAGAACATAGGCAGCATTCTTGCTGTTAAGTTTGCCCGGTGTAACCGTTGCACCGAGTTTAACAGGTAAGACTTTAATGCTTCTAGCAATAGAAGGAGACGGCTCTGAAGATGGATCGAACCTCTCTATCGTCAGAGGTAGATTGAGCAGTTGAGCACGTTCTCGCAGTAAATCGGGATCACATATTGCGACGAGCTCATCTTGATAATTCTGTTGAGCGAGTTGAATCAGAATATCGGGACCAATACCCGCGGGTTCACCCGGGGTAATGGCTAGTCGTTTACAATCAGGCATTACTCTTTGATCTCGACATACGCATCGGCTCGAACTTCGCGCATCCACGTATTGAGTTCTTCAGTAAACTTTCGCTTACCTATCGTTGCACGAGCTTGAGACTCAAGTAATTTATCGCTCATATCTTCAGTGCGGCGATCAATGACTTTTAGTATGTGCCAACCAAAGCGGGATTCAAAAGGCTCGCTCAGTGCGCCGTTAGGCGTTCTATCCATCACTTGTTCAAATTCAGGAACCATCTGTCCAGGGGATGCCCAGCCTAGCTCTCCACCTTCCGAGCCGCTTGCTGCATCATCACTTAGTTCTTTCGCTAACGTTTCGAATGATTCGCCTTCATTGATTTGGGTATAAAGGCGATCAATCAAGCGTTTAGTTTGAGCCGCTGTTCTAATTTCACTGGTTTTTAGCAGTATGTGTTGAACATGTGTTTGTTGAACAAGTTGGACGCTGCCGCCTCGTTTTTCACGAAGTTGGGTAATATAAAACCCGCCTGGTGTTCTAATCGGTTGGGTAATCTCGCCTGCTTTCACCTTGATTAAGGCGTCAGCTAGTACTTCAGGTAAT
>DAIRSP010000088.1:0-11430 GCA_036804365.1 Neptunomonas sp.
GTCTAAAAAGACATGTTTTTATATTGAAATTATTAAGTTATTGATTTTAAAGGATATATTTTGTTTGGTTGAAAATCGGTCAATTTGAAAGGAGGCTACTAATGATGGGCTCTGGAGCTATCTACCCAATAGATATAAACAAAGTTATCCACAGAAGTTGGGGGTAAGGTGTAACTAGGGATAACTGCTTTTATTCCTCTGATAAATCAATCTTTTCCTTGAATTCACAGAGATCTTCAATTTGGCAGCTTCCGCATTTAGGTTTGCGCGCAGTACATACATATCTGCCATGTAGAATCATCCAATGGTGGGCATCCTGTATGAACTCTTTAGGAATAAAACGTAACAGCTTCTGTTCGACTTCTAAGACGTTTTTACCCGGTGCTATACGTGTGCGGTTTGCGACTCTGAATATATGTGTATCGACAGCCATCGTCGGTTGCCCAAACGCCGTATTTAGAACAACGTTGGCTGTTTTGCGTCCGACACCCGGCAATGCTTCGAGCGACTCTCTATCTTCCGGAACCTCGGAGTTATGCTTTTGAATCAGCAACTCACATGTCTTGATGACGTTAACCGCTTTGCTGTTAAAGAGTCCTATCGTCTTGATGTAATGTTTAAGCCCCTCGACACCCAGTTCGGATATTTTTTCAGGGGTGTTAGCGATGGGGTACAGTTTACGCGTGGCTTTATTAACGCCCACGTCGGTCGCTTGGGCTGAAAGAATGACGGCGATCAGGAGTTCGAAAGGGGTTGTATACTCAAGTTCAGTTGTAGGCTGCGGGTTTTCCTCGCGCCATCTTGAGAAGATCTGTTGACGGATATCTTTGTTCATAACTTATCTTAATAGCTTAAAAAGCAGCTGGATGGTTATTCGTCTTGTGCATTGATCACAGTGACTTGATCTCGGCCATTTTGTTTGGATTGGTAGAGTGCATTATCGGCAAGCTTTAACCATTGTTCATGCGTTTGGAATAGATTACTCACCTCGGTTAAACCAATACTGATGGTAAAGCGAATTTCATGTTGGGCATATTTCACAACAAGCTTGGCAAGTCCTTGCCGTAAACGGTTCGTGACCACTTGCGCTTGTGCTGCGCTGCTGTCGATTAGCAGAATGGCAAACTCCTCTCCACCGTAGCGTCCAACGAGATCTGTGTTGCGAGTTACCTGCTTGAGCAGTGCCGAGAACTCTCTTAATACAGCATCTCCTGCGGGGTGTCCGTAGGTATCATTAATCCGCTTGAAATGGTCAATATCTAGCATCAAAAGTGATGATTTGGTTTGGGTGCGTCCAAAACGATCAAATTCGTGGATAAAACTTGTTTCCCAATAGCCACGGTTTAATAAACCCGTTAATCGGTCTGTTTGGCTTAACTCTAAAAGCTGTAGATTCGCCTTTTCGAGTGCCAGTTTGCTCATGGCAGCGTCTGTAACGTCGTAAATCAAAATGCCCACATGATCAATATTGCCCGATAATCCTACTAGCGGAATGAGCGTGATATTTTGATACATAAAAGGAGCGTTGCCAGTAATAGGTCGATAGCTTTTAAACTGAAATAGATAGGGGCGTTGTTCCCATGTAATAAACGAGCGGTTTTTCAGAAGAAAAACCGAGTCAACTTTATGTTTCAGCCAAGTCGTCGGTAGTTCAGTAAAGCGTTGAAAGAGTGAAGCATTATCCAGTTGGGAATGGAGGAGCCCTGAGTGGTTCTCCATAAACTTATTCCACATGAGGATTCTGTAATCTCTATCGATGACTATCAGGCCTACATCAAGTGTTTGTAGCAGGCCTAATTGTAGGTGGAGTTCATCTATTCCTTGATCAGAGAGGTTCATTCAAAATACCTGACGCGTTTATTGAGTGCATCCAATGAGTCTTCGCTAAAGAGGATGAGTAAATCACAGGTTATATCGTGGGCAGCAATCTCATATCTAATTTCAATGCAGAGAGTCTTCGACCATGTGTGCGATGTTTCGTCCAATATAGGCGATTGGCCGTGTAAGGTCAGAATGACGGGTGGACTTTGATTAAAGCTGATATCTAGCTGGTTAGCTAAACTATGCAAAAAAGCACCGCTGAGTACATTAGCAAGATCGATCAATAAGCCTTTTTCTGCATCGTCATCAAGCTTACCCTCATATTTCAGAAGGGTGGCCATATCTTCAATACTTGATTGAGAGAAAACTAATAACGCTTCACCTGCAATACCCGCCCCAATAAAACCTTGGGTAACAATAGAGCACTCTTCATTATTGATATGTGACTGGAGTAGGTCTATGAAATACTCACGCGACATCTCATCGACACAGGGTATGGGTAAATTAACGAACGCCCTCAGCAAGCGAGCTAGACGATCACCTGCGCGCCCCATGGCTACGTTTGCTATCTCTTGGTAATAGCTTTTGAGATCAATGGCTGCTTGGAAAGGCGCAACATTGCCCACTTCGTTGGGGGCCAGTTCGCTGAGTAGGCCATACTGGTGCAGAACGTCGCTGATGACCTCTACATCGATAGGCTTTTGAATAAAGTCGATTGCACCGAGTGATTTAACTCGTGTGTGGGCATCGGGTTGGATATCGCCAGAAACGACCAGAACAACGGTAGGTAGATCATCTCGTTGAATTCTCTCCAAAACCTGATAGCCGTCCATAATAGGCATATTTAAGTCGAGAAAAAGAAGGTCTCCTTTACCCTGACGGATTGCCTCGAGTGCCTCAAGACCATGTTCAGCAAAGGTGATATCAACATTCCAATGCTTAAGAGCCAGAGACATCTGCTTTCTGGCTAATGAAGAGTCATCACATATAACAACAGGAATGGGTGGGTTCACGACATTTCATATCCCTTAAAGTGAGACCTTAAAGCTAATGAATTCAGATAAAAAAAACAACTGTTTAAAAAGTCGTTAGCTGATATTCCCTGTTACTCTGACGCGTTTAGTTGAGGAGCTAACAACAGCGGGTTTAGCTTTTAGGGCTTCTCGCTCTTTAATTTTGCTATCAATGATATTTTTCAGTGCGATAAGCAGGCCCATACCTACAAAGGCGCCTGGGGGAAGAATCGCAAAAAGGAAGCCACGGTAGTTATCGATTAGGGTAATTTTCCATGATTCAGCCACTGGCCCAAAGAGTAAATTCATATCTGCAAATAAAGTTCCAGATCCTAAGGCTTCTCGTAACGCACCGAGTAGCACTAATACGCAAGTAAACCCTAGCCCCATCATCGCTCCATCTAAGGCTGCTGCCGATACTGGGTTTTTAGAAGCAAAAGCATCGGCACGCCCCATAATGACGCAGTTGGTCACGATGAGTGGAATAAATATCCCTAGAATCTGATAAAGCTCATAGGTTACGGCCTGCATCAATAACTCAATGGAGGTGACGAAGGAGGCTATAATCATTACAAAAACAGGGAGTCGGACAGCGTCAGGTACAAAGCGTCTAAACATGGAGATGGTTAAGTTAGAGCCCGTTAGCACTAACATACTGGCCAGACCCAAGCTTAACGCGTTAACGACTGATGCCGTCACAGCCAATAATGGACAAAGACCGAGCAATTGAACCAGAGCAGGGTTATTGTGCCACAGGCCATCTAAGGTGATTTTTTTATAGTCCACACTCATGATGCATTAACTCCAGATGCTAAGGTGAGTAGCTGAGTTTTATTCTTTTCGAAATACCGAATGGCTTGGCCGACTGCATTGACGACGGCCCGAGGCGTGATGGTAGCCCCCGTAAATTGATCAAACTGACCATTATCTTTTTTAACAGCCCATAACTCATCCTGATCACTGAGCATTTTTTTGCCATTAAAACCTAAAATCCATTTGCTTTTCTTTAGGTCAATCTTATCTCCGAGTCCCGGTGTTTCTTTATGCGAGAGTACTCGCACACCGATCACAGAGCTGTCTGCAGCGATGCCAACAATCAAGTTGATATCACCGGAATATCCATCAGGCGCGATGACTGGGAGAATAACTGCTGTGACACTGTTATTTTTAACCGCTTGGTAGATATCGGCTTGCGGATAACCTAACTGAGGAGCCTCTAAGGTTAATTTGTGCTGTAACAGGTCGCCATCGATATTGGCCGCTGGGATGATCTCATATAATGCAGCGGCCTTTTGAGCGCGCTCATTTTCGATAATCGTATCTTGGGTAGATACCTGAGTAATGGCGATGACACCGGCAGTAACAACGGCAAAGATGGATATACCTAAAGTGTTTTCACGGATTGATTTAAGTAACTCCATCACACTTTCCCCTTAAGCCCTTTTTTAGCCGCTTTGTGGCCGTATGTGCGTGGTTGCGTATATTGATCAATGAAGGGCGCTGCTAAGTTCATTAATAGCACACCAAAGGCCACCGCATCAGGATAACTCCCCCAGGTTCGAATCGTATAAATAAGGCAGCCAATGCCGGCTGCATAGATCAGTTTACCCTTGTTACTTGTCGCTGAGGTGACAGGGTCAGTGGCAATGAAAAATGCACCCAGCATGGTCCCTCCAACCGTGAGATGGAAGAAAGGATCTGCGTAGGTATCGGGTGAAAGAAGATAAAAGAGTGTCGCGATAGCGCCGAGTGAACCTAAAAGGGCTACTGGCGTGTGCCAAGTAATAATCTTTTTATAGATTAAAAAGACCCCGCCCATCACATAGGCTGCACTGACCGCATGCCAAGCACCGACATTAGCGTGAATAGGCGATTGTCGCCAAATCTCTTCTGTGGTCAGTCCTCCGCGATGCCGCATGATATCTAAAGGGGTGGCAGAGGTAACACCATCTAGCAGCGCTGCGGATTGACCAAAAATAACACTGAGTGTCTGACCAAAGCTTAGGGTGTCTGTACCTTCAGCTAATAATACAAAGGGGGCTGTCCAACGAGTCATCTCAACAGGAAAGGAGATAAGGACAAGGGCGTAGGCGGCCATCGCGGGATTGAACGGATTTTGGCCGATTCCACCATACAGTTGTTTGGAAATAACAATAGCAACAAAAACGGCAACTGCTGTAAGCCACCAAGGGGCAAACGGGGGTAGGGCAAGTGCAAGTAATACAGCGGTAAGAACAGCACTGTTATCTTTCAGATAAAAGGAGAGCGGACGTCGGCGCGCTTTTGTACAAGCGGCTTCAAATAATAGGGCTAACAGGGAAGCCCAAACAACATTGATCAATGTTCCCCAACCAAAAAAGAAGGTCATGGCTATCATGCCAGGGAGCGTGGCTAGGATAACAAGACGCATAATATCTGCAGTTGAGGCAGGTTTATGTATATGTGGTGATGTGATACGTATCAGCGCCATAATTTAACGCATGTCCTATTCAAATTGGCTTAACGTTAATGAAAGTTGGTCTGCTTTATCTTGCAGAGCAGGTAATTCACGTTGTAATTGCTCTAAAGAAGCATCATTTTCATCTTGAGCTTTTTTGATAGCTCTCTCGGCTTTTGTTACAGCAGCTCTTGCTAACGCAGCATCAATTTTGAGCTGCTTTAAATCGATACCCTGCGCTGCTGCTTTCTCTAGTAGAATAGCCTCTGCTTTATCAAGCTCAGCTTTCGCTTCAGCATGCAGATGAGTTAAGCGACTCATTTCACTGTTGAGTGCATCAATTTCATCTTCAGACTCGGCCGTTTCGAGTTGTTTCTCTGCCTTTTTTAGCTTAGTGCGCATAATAGACACTTGCTGTTTAAGCGCTTTAATATCCACCTCTGCATTAGTCTGGCTTTCAGAAGGTTGATTCGTAGATGAAGTCGCCGCGTTTAATGCAGCGAGGACCTCATCATATCGAGCTTTGAGTTTTTCAACGCCTGCCTGCATTTTAGCTACAGCGGGGCTTTGGTTTGCAGTGGCAGTTTCTAGCGCAGCCACAGATTTTTGCCATGTTTGATAGGCTTTATCTACTTCGTCCTTGAGTGAGGTATCGGTTGCCCGTTGTGCTGTTGGAGAGTCACCTTTTTCAGCGGCCTCATAGGCTGCTTGGGCAAGTTGTGCTTTTTGCTCAAGGTCTTTCAGTGTTTCTCTCAGTGTTTCAACACCCTCTTGGCCTTTCTCTTCTGCTGTTTTTAGAGCCTGTTGTGCTTTTTTCAACTTAGTCCGCGCAACCGCTGCTTGGGTTTTAAGCTGTTTTAGATCCGGCAATGTATTGGCGGTCTGTTCGCCTGCTTCTGCTTTTTCTAACGCAATCTGAGCATTGGTTGCAGCGGATTTTGCCTGTTGTAGGTGTAAAGATAACTGGGCAATATCTCCGTTGCCATCAGTCTGTGCCTTATCAAGTTCTGCTTGAGCTTTCTTGAGCTTGGTACGAGTCACGGCTGCCGCGGTTTTAAGTTGCTTAATGCTATCTTCAGGGGAGACCGTTTTTTCGGCCATCGCTTTTTTATCCGCTTGGGCTTTAGCAGCCTGTTCTGCACGCTCTTTACGGCGTATCTCTTTATCTATCTTTTCTTGTTCTAGACGAGCCTGTCTAGCTTCAAAGCGTTGGCGTGCCTGTGCCGCTTTACGTAGTTCAGCTTCTTCTTCGCGAATCCCTGTTTTTGCAAAACGATAGTATTGCACTAACGGGATGTTACTCGGACAGACATAAGAGCAAGCACCGCATTCGATACAGTCGAATAGATTGTGATGTTTGGCTTTATCGAACTCCCGGCTTTTTGCAAACCAATGGAGTTGTTGTGGTAATAACTCTGCTGGGCAAACTTGTTCACACATGCCACAGCGAATGCAGGCTTGGGCGGGTGGTGCCGGTGGCATCTCTTCTTGGGAGGCCGCGATGATACAGTTTGAAGTTTTAATGACGGGTATCTGCTCATCTTCAATGGTAAAGCCCATCATTGGACCACCCATCACCAGACGAAAGAGTCGATCTCGCTTGATACCCGCCACTTCAAGTAATGTATTGAATGGTGTACCAATCAGAGCTTCTAAGTTTTGCGGATGTGCAACTGCGTCACCTGTCACCGTCACAATCCGTGAAAGTAAGGGACGACCATGCTGCACCGCTTGATAAACAGCAGCGACCGTGCCCACGTTTTGGCAGACAATCCCGACATCGGCTGGAATTCGGCCGCTAGGCACCTCAACACCCGTCAGTAATTTAATAAGCTGCTTTTCTCCGCCAGATGGATATTTTGTAGGTACAACAACAATATCTATATTCAGCGTAGAGTCTTTTAACGCCGTTTCTAAACTACGAATGGCATTAGGCTTGTTATCTTCAATCCCTATTAAAATATGGCTAGGCTGAAGGAGGTGGTTGATGATCGCTATACCGCCAACAATTTGATCCGCACGCTCACGAATTAACATATCATCAGCGGTAATATAAGGCTCGCATTCAGCCGCGTTGATGATCAATGTATTCACAATATGATCATCACCTAAGTGCAGCTTAACATCGGTAGGGAATCCGGCACCGCCCATACCGGCAATGCCGTGGTCGCGAATATAGTCGATCAACTGCCCTTTTTTAAGCGCTTTGTAATCACTCAGTCCTTGGTGGGTTTTCCAAGTGTCTAAACCATCGCTGTCTAGGGTAATGCAGGGTGCTTGCAGCCCAGACGGGTGAGGCACGGATTGCAAACTAATAGCGGAAATTACGCCAGAGGTCGGTGCATGTACAGAGACACTGATTTTGCCTTGTGCCTTTGCAATGACCTGACCTTTGAGAACGCTATCGCCGACATTGACACAGGGTTTAGCGGGGGCACCAATATGCTGTTGAATGGGAATAATCAACTGCTTTGCGATAGGTGCGGTTTTTATCGGTGCACGTGTGGACTGTTTTTTGTTTTCGGGTGGATGGATACCACCATGAAATGAGAACGTTTTGCTCATGATGCAGCTCCCTGTTGAACACGGCCGCGATCGGTTGCAATCAATTGTATGCCTGGAACGGGCGCATCCCACTTCCAAGTGTTTAACGTCGTTTCGATAGGTAGCATGTCTATACAGTCAACAGGGCAGGGTTCAACACACAGGTCACAGCCGGTGCACTCAGATACAATCACGGTGTGCATCTGTTTGGCTGCGCCTAAAATGGCATCAACAGGGCAAGCTTGAATGCACTTAGTACAGCCGATGCATTCATCTTCACGAATATAAGCAACCTTCTTGATGCTCTCTTCACCATGCTCCGCATCTAAGGGGATCGCCTCAACATCTAATAGGTCAGCGAGTGCCTCAATGGTGCTTTGTCCACCGGGAGGGCATTTGTTAATGGCATCACCGCCTGCGATTGCTTCTGCATAGGGCCTGCACCCAGGATAGCCGCATTGTCCACACTGAGTTTGGGGTAAAATTTCATCAATTTGGTCGACAATGGGGTTTCCTTCGACCTTGAATTGTACCGCTGCAAAGCCTAGCGCCAAGCCAAATACGATGGCGAGCCCGAGCAGTACAAGAATGGCAACTAAAACAGCACTCATTTAATAACCAACCTGCTCAAAACTTAACTAAACCAGTGAAGCCCATAAACGCGAGTGACATCAAGCCTGCTGTGACCATGCCGATAGCGGCGCCTTTAAAAGGAACGGGCACATCGGCAACGGCAACCCGTTCGCGAATAGCTGAAAATAAAATAAGGGCTAACGAGAATCCGACTGCGCCGCCAAAACCATAAAAAATCGATTCCATAAAGTTGTTTTGCTTTTTGATATTCAGCAAAGCAACACCGAGGACGGCACAGTTGGTTGTGATTAACGGTAAGAAAATTCCCAGCACCTTATAGAGCATAGGGCTAGATTTTTTGACCACCATTTCAGTAAATTGCACGACTACAGCAATCACTAAAATAAAAGAGATTGTTTTTAGATAGCTTAAATTGAAGGGTTGTAGCAGATAGGTATAAACCAGATAACTACAGACTGACGAGAGAGTTAGCACGAATGTGGTCGCTAACGACATTCCCATCGCAGTTTCCAGCTTATTAGACACGCCCATAAATGGACACAATCCTAAAAACTGTACCAAAACGAAGTTATTGACCAGAACGGTGCTAATTAAAATAAGCAGAAAATCTGTCATGATCTCTCGATTCTAATAACGAAAAATCTATTTGAGACATTCAAATAGATTGCGAAAGTTAGCTTTTGCTAATGTTACATTAACTTAAACTACAGAGCATATAAAAAGGCTGATTTAGCTCAAAGGGGAGAGGTTAATCTCCCCCTTGGTGTCGCGTATTATACGATAGTTAGCTCTTTTAGTTTATTTAGTGCTGCGCTAATCAGTTCTACTTCTGTTTGTGAGCCAGATGCATCCAATGTGAGGTCCGCATCGAGGTTACTGATGTTAGTTAGCACAACAAGACCATTAGCTTTTAGCGTTTCAGCTAACAGTGGCGCTTGAGCCAATGCTTCGGTTGATAGACTGTTATTCACCAATGGGGCTATCAAGCGGCCAGAGTCAAACAGTGCTTTTTCCAGTGAGTAGATCAGCGCTTCGCTCTTGTCGCCGACGACTTGGATAACAGCTGCTTGTTGACCAAAGCGACGTGCTTTCTGCTGGGCAGTTACCTGTTGGCTGGTGAAAACTTCCAGCTGATCATTTGAGGTTGCATCGGTAATCATGCCAGCTGCGACAGTCGCATTGCTGAGACGATCAACAACGATAAATGAACCTGTACCGCGGAATGATTTGTAGTTATCCGCTAAGATCGGTTTTTCTAGCGTAATTTCGCATAGGCCGATTTCGTTCAGCGCTAAGCTAGCGGTGTCAGATGTGGCCATTGTGTTGACATCAATTTGATGACGAATAGCCGTCACAGATCCAGCAGAGCGGCCTGTTAATAGTTTGATGTCGTATGTTTTACCTTGGACCAATGACTGCTCAGACATCCATACCAATGTTGCATCGAAACGGTTGGTTGTTTTCGGCACAGCATGGCTATGTACGAGCACGTCGCCTCGGGAAATATCGATCTCATCTGCCAGCGTCAAGGTGACGGACATTGGAGGGAATGCCTCTTCTAAATTTCCATCAAATGTCACAATAGATTTTACGCGAGATGATTTCCCTGAAGGTAGAACCGTCACTTTGTCGCCAGGGCGAACAATACCTGACGTTAGCGTACCGCAGTAGCCACGGAAGTCTAAGTTAGGACGGTTAACATACTGCACAGGGAAACGCAGTGCGTCGAAGTTTTGATCGCGTGAAATTTGTACTGTCTCTAATGTTTCCATCAGTGGAAGACCTTGGTACCAAGGCATTTTTTCTGATGGGTTTACAACGTTGTCTCCTTTTAAGGCAGACAGTGGTACGAATTGAACATCAGGCAGATCAAGTTGAGATGCAAACTTGAGGTAGTCGGCTTTAATCTCTTCGTAACGTGCTTCGCTAAAACCAACCAAATCCATTTTGTTAATGGCGACGATGGTGTGCTTTAAGCCTAACAATGAAACGATAAAGCTATGGCGTTTAGTTTGAACCTGTACGCCGTGGCGCGCATCAATCAAGATAATCGCGAGGTCGCACGTTGATGCGCCGGTTGCCATGTTGCGAGTGTATTGCTCATGGCCTGGCGTGTCTGCGATGATAAACTTACGCTTAGCCGTCGAAAAGTAACGGTAAGCAACATCGATAGTGATGCCTTGTTCGCGTTCCGCTTGTAGGCCGTCAACAAGCAAGGCTAGATCTAGCTCTTCACCTGCATTACCCACACGTGCGTTATCGCTTTGGATTGCTGCGAGTTGATCTTCATAGATCATTTTAGAGTCATGTAGAAGACGGCCGATCAATGTGGATTTGCCATCATCAACGCTACCGCAAGTTAAAAAACGCAGTAACTCTTTGTTCTCGTGTTGGTGCAGGTACGCTTCAATATCAGAAGAAATCAGATCAGATTGGTGGCTCATGTTATTTATCTCAAAATTCGGTAGCAGAAAATGGTTAAAAAGTGATGTTTAGAAGTAACCTTCCATTTTCTTTTTCTCCATAGAGCCCGATGAATCGTGGTCTATGGCACGGCCTTGGCGTTCAGATGTTGTCGTTAGCAACATCTCCTGAATAATTTCCTGCAGTGTATCCGCTTCAGAGTCCACGGCACCGGTGAGTGGATAGCAGCCGAGTGTACGGAAACGGACTTTGCGTATCTCGGGAACTTCACCATCGTTAAGAGGAAGACGTTCATCATCGACCATAATCATCATGCCATCACGATGTACAACAGGGCGCTCAGCAGCGAAGTAGAGAGGAACAATAGGGATGCTCTCTAAGTAGATGTACTGCCATATATCTAGCTCGGTCCAGTTAGAGAGTGGAAACACGCGGATACTTTCGCCTTTGTCGACACGGGTGTTAAAAATAGTCCACAGTTCAGGACGTTGGTTTTTAGGGTCCCAACGATGCTTACTATCACGGAAAGAATAAACACGTTCTTTAGCACGTGATTTTTCTTCATCACGACGTGCCCCACCAAAGGCAGCATCAAAA
>DAIRSP010000089.1:0-11258 GCA_036804365.1 Neptunomonas sp.
CTGTAAAAGAGGGCCCAAGTGCAATCAGTCGGTTTAAAGACTGGCTGAAAGGTAATTTTTAATTTATTCGATAGCCAGGAAGGTATCGAACAGCAGCGCCAGAAGACTGAATGAAGCATATCTGGCAGGAGAAAGAAATGTTTGAGCTATTAGACAGCGTTCCACAGAATGCAGTGATCAAAGTGATCGGTGTGGGTGGCGGCGGCGGTAATGCTGTCGAGCACATGGTCAAGACAGAACTCGAAGGTGTCGAGTTTATGTGTGCAAACACAGATGCTCAGGCACTCAGTAATATGTCTGCACGTTCCTTGTTACAACTCGGTGGTTCATCGACCAAGGGGTTGGGTGCAGGCGCGAATCCAGAAGTGGGTCGCTTATCAGCGATTGAAGATAAAGAACGTATCGCCGAGATGCTCAAAGGTGCCGATATGGTATTTATCACTGCCGGTATGGGCGGTGGTACTGGTACGGGTGCGGCTCCAATCGTTGCTGAAGTGGCGAAAGAGCTAGGTATCCTGACGGTAGCTGTGGTGACTAAGCCGTTCCCGTTTGAAGGTCGCAAGCGCATGTTGATTGCCGAAGAGGGAATCAAAGAGCTAAAAGAGAATGTTGATTCCTTAATCATCATTCCAAACGAAAAGCTGATGCAGGTGTTGGGTCGTAATTGCAGCCTAATCAATGCCTTTAACTCAGCGAACGATGTATTGCGTGGCGCAGTTCAGGGTATTGCTGACTTGATTACACGTCCTGGCATGATCAACGTCGACTTTGCAGACGTGCGCACCGTGATGTCTGAAATGGGTATGGCGATGATGGGTACCGGCCAAGCCAAAGGCGAAGACCGTGCGACCAAAGCGGCTGAAGCAGCTATCAACAGCCCATTGCTAGAAGATGTCGATCTAAAAGGTGCAAGTGGCATCCTTGTAAATATCACAGCTGGCTTAGATATGAGCCTAGGTGAATTTACAGAAGTCGGTAATATCGTTGAAGAATACGCCTCTGATGATGCAACGATCGTCATAGGAACCGTTATCGATCCTGATATGCGTGATGATATTAAAGTTACGGTGGTAGCGACTGGATTTGATAAGCGTGTGGCTGTGGCAGCTCCGGTAAAAGTACCCGAAGCGCCAGTAACTAAACGTAAAGATAATCATGACGGTTTTGAACAAATTGAATTGCCAACGGTCTTACGTCGTCAGAAGCAAGAAGCGCTTCTAGAACCGGGTAGCAAAACGGGCTCCAAGCACCTTGGTAAGCAAGATGTCGATATGTTGGATATCCCAACCTATATTCGTAGACAGGCTGACTAGGGTCAGTTTGTCACGGCGGGCTAAGTTGCCGAATTGGCACTTTTTTGTTACTATTTTGCCTTAATTTTTGCATACATTGACTTGGCGGACGCATGATCAAACAAAGAACCCTAAAGAACAGTATTAAGGCTACCGGCATTGGTCTGCACACCGGTCAAAAAGTGTATTTAACGCTGAAGCCTGCACCTGTTGATTCGGGTATAGTTTTTCGCCGCACGGATCTAACGCCTGCCGTAGAAATAAATGCTTACGCTAAAAATGTAGTCGACACCACGCTCTCTACTAACTTAGGTAAGGATGGCGTACGTGTAGCAACAGTAGAACATCTACTCTCAGCACTGGCAGGTCTCGGTATTGATAATGCCGTTGTCGAACTCAGTGCAGAAGAAGTGCCTATCATGGATGGTAGTGCCGCACCTTTTGTCTTCTTAATTCAATCCGCGGGTATAGAAGAGCAAGAGGCTGCAAAGAAATTCATTCGGATCAAAAAAGAGCTGAGCGTTAACATTGATGGAAAAACAGCAACTTTCCGTCCGTTTGAAGGCTTTAAAGTGGGCTTCCATATTGAATTTGAACACCCTGCATTTGAAGGGCGTAACAAAGAAACAACGTTGGATTTCTCAACCACCTCTTTTGTTAAAGAAGTAAGCCGCGCGCGTACTTTCGGTTTTATGAGTGATTTTGAATATCTGCGTTCACAAAACTTAGCCCTAGGCGGAAGTTTAGAGAACGCGATCGTAGTTGATGACTACCGTATCCTCAATGATGATGGTTTACGCTACGATGATGAGTTCGTAAAACATAAAGTATTGGATGCAGTGGGTGACCTTTACCTGCTAGGTAAAAGTTTGATTGGGGAGTATTTCGGTCATAAATCAGGTCATCAACTCAACAATATGTTACTGCGTAAATTAATCGACACGCCTGA
This sequence comes from Neptunomonas sp., assembly GCA_036804365.1. Lineage (GTDB taxonomy): Bacteria > Pseudomonadota > Gammaproteobacteria > Pseudomonadales > Balneatricaceae > Neptunomonas. Next base: position 2,242 of record DAIRSP010000089.1, read on the forward strand.
TGCTTGGGAAGTCGTTACATTTGAAGATCAAGATGAAACTGCACCTATCTCTTATCAGAAGCCAGCGTTAGCAATCTGATTCAGGTGTAGAAAAATGCCGGGCCATGCCCGGCATTTTTAATAGATTGATACGAAAAGGTTTTCTTTGATCACTTGAGATTCAAATTTAAGTCCCAATAAACAAAGAATATCATTTAATTAAGTGCCAGTAGCTTCCGGCTTCTGATGACAACGGAAAGACGATCTAGATATGCTGACCTCAATGTTTAAAAAAATCTTTGGTAGCAAGAACGAACGAGAACTCAAACGCATGGGTAAGCTTGTCACCCTTATTAATGCCTTTGAGCCTGAGATCGAAAAACTTACAGATGAGCAGCTGAAAGCTAAGACTCAAGAGTTAAAGCAGAAGTTAGCAGATGGTAGCAGCTTAGATCAGCTTCTACCTGAAGCCTTTGCTCTGGTGCGTGAAGCCTCCAAACGAACACTGGGGCTGCGTCACTTCGACGTACAGCTTATCGGGGGTGTTACCCTGCATGAAGGTGGTGTCGCAGAGATGCGTACCGGTGAAGGTAAAACCTTGGTAGGTACGTTAGCCGTTTATCTAAATGCTCTCGAAGGTAAAGGGGTGCATGTTGTCACCGTGAACGACTACCTCGCTAGCCGTGATGCTGAGTGGATGCGTCCACTTTATGAAGCCCTAGGTTTAAGCGTGGGTGTTGTACTGTCTCGCCAAAATCCAGAAGTTAAACGTGAAGCCTATGCCTCTGATATCACCTACGGAACCAACAACGAATTTGGTTTCGATTATCTGCGTGACAACATGGCGTTTAGCCTCAGCGATAAAGTACAGCGTGATTTCAACTTCGCGGTTGTGGATGAGGTTGACTCCATCCTAATCGACGAAGCCCGTACGCCATTAATTATTTCAGGCCCAGCAGAAGATAGCTCTGCAATGTATCTGCGTATCAACCAGTTAATTCCTAACTTGCAACGCTTTGAAGGTGAGATTGACGTTAAAGATACCTCGCAAGTCATCGAAGAACACTTTGTCGTTGATGAGAAAAACCGCACGGTTGAATTAACAGAAGCGGGTCACCAGATCATAGAAGACCTGCTCACACGTGAAGGTATTCTAAACGAAGGTGAAAGCTTATATGCGCCGCAAAACCTTAACTTACTGCATCACGTTTTAGCCGCACTGCGCGCGCACAACCTCTTTATCAAAGACAAAGACTATATTGTTCAAGACAACCAGATCGTTATTGTCGATGAGCACACTGGGCGTATCATGCCGGGTCGTCGTTGGTCTGAAGGATTGCATCAAGCGATTGAAGCAAAAGAACAGGTTAAAATTCAGCTAGAAAGTCAAACACTAGCCTCAACAACCTTCCAGAACTACTTCCGTCTTTACAAAAAGCTTTCAGGTATGACGGGTACAGCGGATACCGAAGCATTTGAGTTACGTCAGATTTACGGCTTGAATGTTATCGTAATACCGACAAACCGCCCGGTTGCCCGTATCGATGCCAACGACAATATCTTCCTGACGATGGAAGAGAAGTATGATGCCATCATCAAAGAGATTCGTAGTTGCCGCGAACGTGGTCAGCCTGTTCTCGTAGGTACTGCATCGGTTGAGTCATCTGAGCTTATCTCTAACTACCTTAACAAAGCGGGCGTACAACATAACGTACTAAACGCTAAAAACCATGAACGCGAAGCGACGATTATCGCAGAGGCTGGCCGTCCGGGTGCAGTCACAATCGCAACTAACATGGCCGGTCGTGGTACTGACATCATGCTAGGTGGCAAGCTAGAGTTAGAACTCGCCATGCTTGAAAACCCTGATGATGCTCAAGTCGCTGCCGCGAAAAAAGATTGGGAAGAGCGTCACGCAAAAGTATTAGAAGCCGGTGGTTTGCATATCATTGGTACTGAACGCCACGAATCTCGCCGTATCGATAACCAATTACGTGGTCGTGCGGGTCGTCAAGGTGACCCAGGCTCATCGCGTTTCTTCCTCTCACTTGAAGATGACTTAATGCGTATCTTCGCCTCTGAGCGCGTCCGTACCTTTATGCAAGCGTTAGGCATGGAGAAAGGCGAAGCCATTGAACATAAAATGGTGACCAACGCAATTGAGAAAGCCCAGCGTAAAGTAGAAGGACGTAACTTCGATATTCGTAAGTCGCTGCTTGAATATGATGATGTGGCTAACGATCAGCGTACTGTGATCTACGGTCAACGTAACGAAGTGATGGAAGCGGATGATATCTCTGATGCGATTCGCGCGATTCGTGCCGAAGTCGTTGAAAACACCATCAGTGACTACATTCCACCACAAAGCTTAGAAGAGCAGTGGGATGTGCCAGGCTTAGAGCGTGCGATGCAAACTGAATTTGCACTCGAAATGCCGATTAGCCAATGGCTAGAAGAAGATAAAACCCTACATGAAGATCTGCTTCGCGAAAAGATTTTAGGTCTTGTCGTGAATGCTTACGAAGCCAAAGAAGCGATTGCTGGTGAGCAGAGTATCCGCCTGTTTGAAAAACAAGTGATGCTTCAAGTCCTTGATACGCTGTGGAAAGAACACCTGCAAACGATGGATCATCTGCGCCAAGGTATTCACCTGCGTGGCTATGCTCAGAAAAACCCTAAACAAGAGTACAAGCGCGAATCGTTTGAACTCTTCCAAGGATTACTTGAACATATCAAGCGCGATGTGATTAAAATCCTAAGCCATGTTCAAGTGCAGATGCCAGAAGAAGTCGAAGCGATGGAGCAACAACGTCGTGAACAAGCAGAGCGTCAGCAGATGAATTTTGAACATGATAGCGGTTCAGGATTTAAAGCTGATGAGGCCGAGGTTACTGACGAACAGGCAGCAAGCGGCGAAACTTTCGTGCGCGATGAGCGTAAAGTTGGTCGTAACGAACCTTGTCCATGTGGATCAGGTAAGAAATACAAACAGTGTCATGGTCAGCTAAACTAACCATAAGATTATAGGTCACGACAGAAAGCAGCTCAGGCTGCTTTCTTTTTCTAAAGAGGAATTGATTATGGCCGTAGGTCCAGGAACATTACCCGTATTACAAGCCATCAAGGGTGTGCGTATTGGTATCGCGTCAGCCGGTATTAAAAAGCCCGGGCGTAAAGATATTGTTGTATTTGAACTCACTGAAAAAGCCACATTAGCGGGTGTTTTTACTAAAAACCAATTCTGTGCTGCACCGGTTGTGCTTTCAAAAGAACATCTGAAAAAAGGCAATAGCCGTTACCTGCTCATCAACACGGGTAATGCCAATGCAGGAACCGGCGCCAAAGGTATGCTGGATGCCAATACCTGCTGTCAGGTCTTAGCTGATCTGACGGGTGTCAATCCAGAAGATATCCTGCCATTCTCAACCGGTGTTATCGGGGAGAAGTTACCGGTAGAAAAGATTAAAACTGCACTGCCCGATGCACTAGCAGCTTTAGATGCCGATAAATGGCTAGAAGCGGCTTCAGGTATTATGACAACAGATACGCGTCCTAAAGGTGCCTGTGCTCAATTCGAACATGAAGGCAAAACGATCACGCTAACGGGTATCTCCAAAGGCGCAGGTATGATCATGCCAAACATGGCGACCATGCTGGCCTACATCGCGACCGATGCCGCAGTCGATGCCGATCTATTACAGAAGCTATTATCCCAAGCGGCGGATAAGTCCTTTAACCGTATTACCATCGATGGCGATACCTCCACTAACGACTCTTGTATGCTGATGGCGACGGGTGAATCAGACGTTACGGTTACAGAAGCAGATGCCGGCTTGCTTGCTAAGTTCCGTCAAGCACTCGAATCCACTTTACAAGAGCTAGCACTCGCGATTGTACGCGATGGCGAAGGCGCAACTAAGCTTGTGACCATCAAGGTCGAGAAAGCGGCCAGCGTAAAAGAAGCGTTGGATACAGCCTATACCGTGGCGCATTCACCGCTAGTTAAAACGGCAATATTCGCCAGCGATCCAAACTGGGGTCGTATTCTTGCTGCCGTAGGGCGTGCCGGTATTGAAAACCTTCAGTTAGACGCATTACAAATCTATCTGGGTGATGTCTGTATCGTTGAAAATGGCGGTCGTGCAGATAGCTACACTGAAGAGCAAGGCCAGCGTGTGATGAATGAAGAACTTATCGACATCCGTATCGTTCTAAACCGTGGAGATATTAACGAAACGGTTTGGACCACAGACTTGTCGCATGAATATGTCACCATTAACGCGGACTATCGTAGCTAATGGTTAAACGGGTTCATGTTGCGGCTGCAGTGATTGAAGATTCACTCGGCCAGATCTTCTTAGCTAAACGCCCCGATGATAAGCATCAGGGCGGACTTTGGGAGTTTCCGGGCGGCAAGGTAGAGGCGAATGAAACCGCTGCCGAAGCGTTGAAACGAGAGCTCTTCGAAGAGATAGGTATAGAGGTGATTGCAGCTGAACCCTTTATTCAAATCCCTTATCACTACCCTGATAAGTCGGTGTTACTCGATGTGTTCCATGTCACCTCGTTTCGCGGTGACGCTTGGGGTAAAGAGGGACAAAGCGTTAAGTGGGTGCCTAAGCATCAGTTACATAACTACTCGTTTCCAGCAGCCAATAAGCCGATTTTAGAGGCTATATTACAGGCCAGCTCTTTTAACTGATTGAAACTACTAAAGCCTTGCGATAGGCAGTGTTCAGTGCATGGTGGGAGTAAAAGGTTTTTCTGCGATATCCATGCCGGTGCTAAACTCGTCATACTCATCTAAACTTGGCTGAGCCGCTACTTTATACTCTTCACTGGCCCATGCACCTAAGTCGATCAATTTACAGCGATCGCTACAAAAGGGTTTGCTTGGATTAGACTCATCCCAAACGGATGGCTTTTGGCATTGTGGGCATTTTATGGTTTTCATCTTAACTCTCTAAAGCCTTGGCTAATAACAGCTGATCTAGCTGCGCGATTTGTCGATGCAGCGCATCTAAGTCGCCACTATTATCTATTACAGCATCCGCTTTGGCTAACCTATCTGCACGGGATATTTGCGCCGCTATAATTCGTTTAACCTGTTCGACATCATTATTGTCACGGGAACAGGTTCGGTTAATCTGCATTGTCTCGGGTAGGTCAATCACCAGAATATAATCCACGAGCAGATGTTGATCAGTTTCGAGTAGCAGCGGTGAAGCTAAAATAACGAAAGGAGCTTTACCGCGTTGAGCATCAATTTTTGCGAGGATACGCTGGCGAATAACGGGGTGAAGTAACGACTCTAACCAGGTGCGTTCGTTGGGATCGGCAAATACCCGTTGGCGCAGTTTGGCTCTATCTAACTGCCCTTGGCTATTGAGAATATCGTCACCAAAGTGATTGGCGATAGTGGCGAGTGCGGGCTCGCCGGGCTCGACGACTTCACGCGCAACAATATCGGCATCGACGACAGGGCGTCCAAGCCGCTCAAACTCTGCCGAAGCGGCACTCTTACCGCAGCCGATACCTCCGGTTAAACCGACAACAAACATGGATGAATAAACCTTTAAGCGAGGAGTTGCAGATAGAAGAGGGTAATTTTGTCACCCCAAAGCAGCGCCACCCAACCAGCGATGGCCAAATAGGGACCAAACGGAAGCGGATTTTTAGCTTCATGGCGATTAAACAGCATCATCCCTACCGCTAAAATAACGCCAGTCACCGACGAGAGCAAAATCAGCAAGGGCAAGGCTGTTGCGCCACACCAAGCGCCTAACGCGGCTAACAGCTTAAAGTCACCATAGCCCATCCCCTCCTTACCGGTTATCAGCTTAAATAACCAATACACCGACCATAAAGAGAGATAACCTAACGCTGCTCCCCAAACCGCGTAGCCCAGGCTAGTAAAGCTGTTTTGCGAATTGATCAACAAACCCAACCAAAGCAGGGGTAGGGTGATGCGATCGGGTAGTAGTTGGTGGTCGATATCGATAAACGTCAAGGAGATAAGGCACCAAGTAAAAATCACCGCAGCTAGGCCAAACTCATTAAACCCAAACTGCTGCATAGCAATCACACTTAACACAGCCGTTAGCAGCTCAATCGCAGGGTAGCGTAGTGAAATAGGGGTTTTACAAGCAGAACATTTACCACGTAACACTAGGTAGCTGATAAGCGGAATGTTCTCATACCAACGAATTTTATGCCGGCACGCGGGGCAGGTGGAGGCCGGCGTTGCTAAATTAAAGGTGGGTTCCGTGTCGACTGTGGCTTGTGCTTCTGGATTTTCAGCCGCTTTCGCTTCAGCAAGGGAGGCTTGCCATTCGCGCTCCATCATCACCGGCATGCGATAGATCACCACATTTAAAAAACTGCCTACTAATAAGGAAAAAAGAAAAGTAACCAACGCAGCATAAAGAGGCTCTGCCGCTAAAAAATGGATCATATCCGTCATATTATTCACTTCTAGAGGCTTTTCGGCACGTTAGGAAGATCATCCGACTACGTTACCTAGCTGGAAGATTGGCAAGTACATGGCGATAACCAAGCCACCCACTAAAACCCCAAGTACCACCATAATCAGCGGTTCGAGTAGGCTAGAGATATTATCAACGGCGTTGTCCACCTGCTCTTCATAATAGTTAGCGACTTTATCTAACATCATATCGAGCGCACCAGACTCTTCACCGATACCGACCATCTGTACAGCCATGGTTGGGAAAACGCCGGTCATATTCATCGCGTTTTGCAAGGATTGGCCGGTCGATACCCCGTTGCGTATCTGGATAATCGCATTACGATAAACCACATTACCTGAGGCCCCGGCAGCAGAATCGAGCGCATTGACTAACGGCACACCGGCGGCAAAGGTGGTGGAGAGGGTTCGGGTAAATCGTGCCACGGCGGCTTGGTGCAGTATTTTGCCCAATACGGGAAGCTTCAATACAGAGCGATCGACAAAGTCTGCAAATTTTTGGGATTTTTCCAATGCTTTAGTAAAGGCATAACCGGCTAGTACAAATCCAATTAAACCAATAAACCAGTAGTGTTGTGCAAACTCGGATAAGCCCACAACCATTTGAGTAAAGGCAGGTAACTCAGCGCCAAAGCCTTTAAAGATACTTTCAAATTGTGGAACTACTTTAACCAGCAAAATTGCTGAGACTAAAATCCCTACAGCTAATACTGCGGCAGGGTAGGTCATCGCTTTTTTGATTTTGGCTTTTAAAGATTCAATCTTCTCTTTGTAGGTCGCGATACGATCAAGCATGGTTTCTAACGAACCCGACTGCTCACCGGCCGATACTAGGCTGCAATAAAGATCATCGAAATATTTGGGGTGTGCCGCAAGTGATTGAGCAAAGTCTTGACCACCATTCACTGAATTACGAATATCGTAAACGAGATCTTTCAGTGATTGCTTTTCAGCCCCGTTGGCGACAATATCCATCCCCTGTAATAGCGGCACGCCCGACTTCATCATGGTGGCCATTTGGCGGGAGAAGAAGGCGATATCGAGTGGTTTAACCGGTTTGTTTTTGGAGCCAAACAGGGACACGCTCGCTTGCTTGGTGACTTTTTTCGGCAGGATGCCCTGCTTGCGGAGCAGGGCTTTAGCCGTTGCGAGATCGGGCGCATCTATTTTGCCTTTACTCTGGTTGCCGCTCTTATCTTTGCCTTGCCAGTTAAAGCTCAGCTGTTTTTTCGGTTTGGCTGCCATCTGAAAGCACTGCTCCCTTAGATTTTGATCACACGGTTCATTTCATCGAGGCTAGTAATGCCTTCAGCCACTCGATCTAAGCCAGTTTGCCGCAACGTACGGAATCCTTGTTCGCGGGCAATCTTAATAATATCAATAGAGTTACCATTATTCATAATAACTTCGGCAATATCATGGGTCATGGGTAGCATCTCATAGATACCGACCCGGCCTTTATAGCCGCGGTTACATTTCGGGCAACCCTCAGGATTGGCTTCGAACAGTGTCATATTGCTGCGTTGCTCAGGAGAAAAGCCCTCTTCGCTCAGTGCCGCGTCCGGAATATTGGCCGGCTTTTTACAAGACTCACATAAGCGACGGGCCAGACGCTGCGCAATAATTAAACTGACGGAGGTGGCAATGTTGAAGGAAGCGACCCCCATATTACGCAAGCGGGTAAGGGTTTCGGGTGCACTGTTGGTGTGCAGGGTTGAGAGTACCATGTGTCCGGTTTGAGCTGCTTTAATGGCGATTTCGGCCGTCTCAAGGTCACGAATCTCCCCGACCATCACCACATCCGGGTCTTGACGCAGGAAGGAGCGTAACGCCTCAGCAAAGGTTAACCCGACCTTGGCATTCACATGGACTTGGTTAATCCCCTCTAGGTTAATCTCGACTGGATCTTCTGCGGTCGAGATATTTAGTTCGGGTGTGTTTAAAATATTTAAACCGGTGTACAGGGTAACGGTTTTACCGCTACCAGTCGGGCCGGTTACGAGAATCATCCCTTGCGGTTTATGCAGGCTGCTCATATAGAGCTCTTTCTGAACCGGATTAAACCCGAGTGCATCGACCCCCATTTTGGCGCTGGAAGGGTCTAGAATACGCAGTACAATTTTTTCACCCCAGAGCGTTGGCAGGGTGTTAACACGAAAGTCGATAGCCCGAGTTTTAGATATCTTCATCTTAATGCGCCCATCTTGGGGCATACGTTTTTCCGAGATATCCATCTGCGACATCACTTTTAAGCGGGCGGACAAGCGTGTCGAGAGATTTTGTGGTGGTTTGGCAATCTCTTGGAGAATGCCATCAATACGGCTACGAATCCGGTAGGTGCGCTCATAGGGTTCAAAGTGAATATCGGATGCGCCTTTTTTAATGCAGTCGAGCAGAATCTTATTAACAAAGCGAACGATAGGCGCATCTTTAGCGGCATCTTCGCTGCTTTGCTCCTCCTCTTGCTCTGGTATTGATCCGTCAGAGATCTCAAGCGCGTCCAGATCATCGTCATCCAGTTCATCCAATGCCGAGCCCTGATTATCCATAAAAG
>DAIRSP010000090.1:0-10883 GCA_036804365.1 Neptunomonas sp.
TTGTTTCTTCATTCGATGATTTGGATAATGTACTGGCAGGTACTATCCTGAATCCTGTAGGCGGTCAATTGATTCAAGGTACTGCATTGCAGGCTGAGAGTTTGGGAGCTGACGGTGGGGTCGTTAAATCGATCACAATTAATGGCGTAACTTATACTTTCAACGAAACAACGAATACGGTTACAACGAGCGGTGGAACAAACCAAGGTGTGTTTGTTGCAGCAACTTCTGTGTTAACGGTTACAACCAGTAATGGTGGTAAATTCGTTGTTGATATGAATGATGGTGATTACAGCTACATTGCTCCTGACTCAATATCGGCTTCTATTGTAGAAAGAATGAACTATGTACTCACTGATAATGATGGTGATACAACAAGTTCTTATGTCGATGTTGATGTAGCACGAATGAACGTTCAGTTAGGTACAACGGGTAACGATACGCTCAATGGCACAGCGGCTCCAGACATGATTTTAGGACGTGATGGTAACGATATTATCTTTGGTTTTGATGGTAATGACAGAATTTTAGGTGGTAGTGGCGTTGATACCATTGATGGAGGTGCCGGAAACGACCTTATCAATGGTGGCTTGGGTAACGATATCCTAACGGGTGGAGATGGAGATGATACATTCTTGTTCTACCAACCGCAGGGTAATGAGATTATCAAGGATTTTCATGTTTATCAGACAACAGGTGATCAACGTGATGTCTTAGATTTGAGTGATTTGTTAGTGAATGAGAATGGTACTTCAGGGGCATCGCTCACGAGCTATTTACACTTCACGCAATCGGGCAATAACACAGTTTTACATGTTAAGTCTGACGGTGGCATCAACGCAACCGGCTCTAACGCTGATCAAGTTATCACGCTAGAGGGCGTTACAAACCTAGGTGCAGGCGTTCAAACAGATGCACAGATTATTCAGCATCTGCTTGATAATAATCAGCTAATTACCGATTAGTCATGCTATTGACTGTTTAAATTTAAAGCCCCAGATTACCTCTGGGGTTTTTTATTTTAACTAAGAGTGTATTGCAGCCGATTTAGCTATAATGTCTTTTTTTAATTAGATTGAATATTTCCATAATGACTGAACAGTTCGAAAACGATACAGGTGCAGATAAGAAGCTTAAAACTCGTCTGAATAAACTACAGAAGCGTTTACGCCGTGAAATGGGGCAAGCGATAGAAGATTTCAACATGATTGAAGATGGCGATAAGATCATGGTGTGCTTATCAGGTGGTAAAGACTCCTATGCGATGCTTGATATTCTTATGAATTTACAGCGAAGTGCCCCCATATCTTTTGAATTAGTCGCGGTTAATTTGGATCAGAAACAACCCGGTTTTCCCGAAGATGTGCTGCCTAAATACCTAGAATCAATCGGTGTTCCGTTCCATATCGTAGAACGGGACACCTATTCGATCGTTAAGTCAGTCGTTCCTGAAGGTAAAACGACCTGTGCGCTTTGCTCTCGTTTACGCCGGGGTACACTTTACGGTTTTGCCGAGAGTATTGGGGCGAATAAAATTGCTTTGGGTCATCACCGAGATGATATTTTAGAGACGTTCCTGCTAAACATGTTTTATGGAGGAAAGCTTAAAAGTATGCCTCCAAAACTCGTTTCTGATGATGGTAAAAATATGGTCATTAGACCCTTGTCCTATGCTCGAGAAAAAGATATTGAAGAGTATGCTGAGTTAAAGGAGTTTCCTATCATCCCTTGTAACCTTTGCGGTTCTCAAGAAAACTTACAACGCCAAGTGATTAAAGAGATGCTTCAAGGTTGGGATAAAAAATATCCGGGGCGTATCGAAACCATGTTTAGATCACTACAAAATACGGTGCCATCTCATCTAGCAGACACAGAATTATTTGACTTTAAATCCTTAGCGCTCGGATACGCGCATGGAATTACCCCTGAAATGACGTCGACAAAGCTGTCGGGACCATCTGAAATGATTGATATACTCTCGCTTTAGTCAGTGGATAAACAAGCGAATTGGTCTATGCTTCCTGATATAGCTTAGGAATAGCTTATCAGGAGGCTTACCCTATTTATGAAAGAAGTTACCAACACTATCGGCGCAAGTATGTTGTTTTTTAACAGGGATGTGATTCAAGATCAGGATACTGGTTTTTTTTTAATACAGCCTCATGAGGGAATATGAGCGACGTAAATAATAAACTTTATCAGCGCGCTATTTATATGCGCAATTTACTGATTGCTCATGTCACGGGGCGGCGTGTAAATGAAGCTGATTATAGTAAGTTACGTCATTATTTTATGGGATTAGCACAAACAGGTGCCCATGTGCCTGATATTGTCGCAGATAACCCTGATTTAGCAGGGTTATGGCAAAGCCTAAAATATAGTCATGCTTCGCATGAAGATAGACAACGCTATGTAATAGAACAATTTGAGCCTTTTATTGCTCGGTTTTCAGAGGTTAATCAATGTACGGCTTTAAAGTCTGCACAACCCAAAATAAATGAACTGACGTTACAAGCAACGTGGGTTAAAGCGATCAAGTTATCCGGTGACAGTCCTTCCGTGGGTGTCGAACAAATGAGGTTATTAGTAGAGAACCTCTGCCATCAAATTTTAGCGCAGCTAAAAGTCATGCCTGATCCAAGGCATCATGAGCTAACCAATCTCGTTTCGTTGTCTGAGCAGTCGTTACTGCTGGCACCAGGCAAACGTTATTATACGGTTGTTAAAGAATTGATGGCTGGGACAACAGATACCCTTGCCGCGATTGAGTCTCTAAGGTTAGAAAAAACCAAATTAAGAGATAAAACTATTCACTCTTCTGATACCGATAAGGCTACAGCACAGGTTTTAATTAGTCTTTATGGTAGCTTAGCATCAATGTTGCTCGGAAGTTTTAGGGTTCGAGAGATGTTGGAAGACGGAATTACGCAAAGATAGGGTTTTCCTTTATTTTTTATTTCTGATAGGTTCTTCTTATTGAAAATAAAAAAAGAGCTAAAAGAAGATCACTATGAGTACTTTAATCCAACGACTCGATCAAGAGGGTGTTACCTACCTCACACTTAATCGTCCTGACGCCTATAATAGCCTTTCTCTTGGGCTCATGAATGAGCTCACAGAGATACTCAACGCGATTGACGCCGACCTAGCAGTACGCACCGTGGTGATTAAAGGCGCGGGAAGAGGTTTTTGCTCAGGTCATGACCTAAAAGAGATGTTAAATGCGGGTGATGAAGCTTTTTATCACCAAACTTTTCAGATGTGTTCTGTGTTGATGCAAACCATTGTGAACTTATCTATTCCTGTAATTGCGCAAGTTCATGGCGTAGCTACTGCGGCGGGTTGTCAGTTGGTTGCTAGTTGCGATTTGGCCTATGCTGCTGACAACTCACGCTTTGCGACACCGGGTGTCAATATTGGTCTATTTTGTTCTACCCCTATGGTGGCGCTTTCTCGTTCGGTTCATCCGAAGCACTCGATGGAGTTATTATTAACCGGAGAGCTGATAAGTGCTCAAAGGGCCGAGCAGATAGGTCTAATTAACCAAGCCGTTAATGTTAATGACTTAGACGCATTTGTAGCAGAAAAAGCCCAGCTCATAGCCAGTAAATCCCGAAAAACTTTGCAAATAGGCAAACATGCATATCATCAACAGCGAGATCTTCCTTTAGGTGAGGCTTATGCTGTTTGTAGCCAGGTAATGACATCTAATATGCTGATTGATGATGCACAAGAGGGGATAGATGCCTTTATCCAGAAGCGTCAGCCTGAATGGAAACATCAATAATTACGGATACAATCTCCAGCAAGGTACAGTGATACTTGCTGGATTCTACATACTCTCAATATCTCTGCGCTAAAAGTCCAATACAACTCTGTTTCAATTGCAGTCTGATCAATATTAGAAATATTCATTATTTATTGGTATTTATTAGATGTCATTTGTTAAGACTATGCTAATATTAAGTTATGGTTATATGTATATCTCTATAAGTAATTAGAAATGGATTTTTTGAAGCAAATTGCTCTAGCGTTTTAGGCACTTTTTTGCGAAATCTAGACAATAGTAGAATAGTTGCATATAACTAACAGATATAAGGTTATAAAAATAATAAAAGTCAGTGATCACACTGACCGCTGTTGGTTGGAGGCGTGAATGTCTGGGTTAAATAAAGGGCCTAACACTTACGAGCTATTAAAAAAGCTCGTCAAAGAGTCTGAAGGTTTATCGGTAAGTGACCGAAGAGACTTTCTGCGAAAAGGGGTAGTTGCTGTTAGCGGCATCGCCTCGACAGTCGTTGCGGGTAGTGCACAAGCGGCTAATAACCTCCCGCCGATGGAGCCTCAGTGGGGTAAAATGCTAGGGCATGGTGTTGTTGAATTTCCTTACGGCCAGCCTTCAAAGTATGAAAGCCATGTTGTTCGTCGAACAGTGCCGTGGTTGACGGCTGAGTCTATATCCTCAATCTCAATGTCACCGCTTCATGATCTTAAAGGGATTATTACTCCGAATGGTCTCGTTTTTGAGCGTTACCATGCAGGTGTTCCACAAATCGATCCAAATGATCACCGTCTCATTATTCATGGTTTAGTCGAGCGTCCGATTATTTTCACGATGGAAGACTTAATGCGTTTTCCGTCGGTTTCTGAAATTAAATTCATAGAGTGTCCTGCTAATGGTGGTATGGAGTGGAAGGGTGCTCAGATGGAAGCCCTGCAGTTCACTCATGGTATGCTAAGTTGCTGCGAATGGACGGGTGTGCCCCTTAGAGCTTTATTAGAAGAAGTGGGTGTTAAACCGGAAGGTAAGTGGATTTTAGCGGAAGGTGCAGATGGCGCCCATATGAGTCGCTCGATTCCGTTAGAAAAAGCCTTGGATGATACGCTTGTTGTTTATGCGCAAAATGGTGAAAAGTTGCGTCCTGAGCAAGGGTACCCGCTGCGACTCCTTAACCCAGGTTGGGAAGGTAACACTTCCGTTAAGTGGTTGCGCCGTTTAGAGGTCGGAGATCAACCTTGGTATCACCGTGAAGAAACCTCAAAATACACAGATTTAATGCCTGATGGTCGTGCACGTAAATTTACTTTTGTCCAAGAAACCAACTCAGTTATCACCAATCCTTGTCCAGAAAACCCAATTAAGCACAGTGGGTTTATCGAGATTGAGGGGATTGCTTGGTCTGGTCGTGGAACGATAAAACAGGTCGATATCTCTTTTGATGGTGGTATTACATGGGTGCCAGCCAATATTAAAGGTCTCGTTTTACCTAAAGCATTAACCCGCTTTAGCTTGTTAACCAAGTGGGATGGTCAGCCTTGGTTACTGCAATCCCGTGCTATAGATGAAACAGGCTATGTACAGCCAACATTGAAGCAACTGCGTGCAGAGCGTGGCGGCAATTCTATTTACCATAAAAACTCGATCCATACTTGGAAGGTAGCTGCAAACGGGGAGGTGACCAATGTTCAGATCTCTTAAAACCTCACTTTTGGCTACAGCGTTTGGTGTTGCTGTTATTAGCTCTCCACAATTGCAAGCTAAAGAACTCTTTGGCTTGGGTTCTCCAGCAACAGCTGAGCAGATTGCAGGGTGGGATATTGATATCCGGCCTGATGGATTAGGTCTTCCTGTTGGCGAAGGCAGTGTTTCGGATGGTGAAGCGCTTTATGAACAATTCTGCGCTACTTGTCATGGTCTCTTTGGAGAAGGTGAAGGACGTTGGCCTGTATTGGCCGGCGGAAAAGGGACATTAAAAGAAGAGCGTCCAACTAAAACTGTAGGCTCTTACTGGCCTTACGCGAGTACTTTATATGATTATATTCGTCGAGCGATGCCATTTACGGCTCCTCGATCATTAACCGATGAACAGGTTTATCAAATTACAGCGTATGTACTGTATTTGAATGAGATTGTCGATGAGGACTTCGTTTTAACCAAGGAAAACTTGCCGAAAATCGAAATGCCAAATCGAGATGGGTTCTTCGAAGATCCGCGCCCTGATGTTAAAAATCCACGTTGCATGAAGGATTGTGATGATCCTAAAACAATGAAGATTACCGGTACCCTAAAAGGTATTACACCCGTAGGACATTTCATTGAAGGTGCTGATGCACCAGCAGCCTCACATGAGGGGCAGCAAGAGTTAGAACGCGAGAAAGAGAAAGAGAGAAAAGCGGCATTAACGGGTGAAGAAGTTGTTCATGACCAAGTTAATGCTGAAACAACCCTTTCTGAAAAGGCTTTAGCCGGTAAAGAAACCTTTGAAAATGCATGTAAGGCTTGTCATGGTTCAGGTATCGCGGGCTCGCCTAAGCTTGGTGACCATGAGGCTTGGGCTCCAAGGATTGCTAAGGGGATGCCTGTACTCGTTGAACATGCTCTAAAAGGATTCTCAGGTGCTTCAGGAATCATGCCCCCGAAAGGTGGAAGAATGGACTTAGCGGATGAACGCGTCGAAGAAGCTGTATCTTTTATGGTTGAATCGAGCAAATAACGCTAAGCTTATAGAGTAAAAGAATAAAAACGCTCAATTATAATAAGAAAGTCTGTGATTACAGACAAATCCGGAGGAGACGCGAATGCGCAAACTGACAACCTCTATATGCACAGTGGGTATGTTGGCATTCATTGCCGCTGCGCCTGTTAGTGCAGCAACAACAGAGGAGATGGTTGCTGAAGGAAAAGCGGTCTATATGGATAAATCAAGAGGTAACTGTATCTCTTGCCATCAGATCAACGATCCCGATGCCAACTTGCCCGGTAATCAAGGGCCTCCAATCGTCGCGATGAAACAACGTTTTCCTGACAAAAAGATGCTTCGTGCGCAAGTCTGGGATGCGACTAAAAAGAACCCTATAACCATAATGCCACCGCTGGGTAAACATTGGATCTTGTCAGAAGATGAGATCGATGCAGTGGTTGAGTATGTTTATCAGTTTTGATGTGCCCCCTGGGTGGAATAAGAGGATAACAAGATGAGTTTAAATCGTCGTACAGTGGTAAAAGCCATTGCAACCGGTGGAGCATTGATCGGTGCGAGCGTTTTGATGCCGCGTTTAGCATTAGCGGCTTGGAATAAAGAAGCATTTGAAGCTAAAAATCAAGCAGACGGCATGAGTGCACTATTGGGCGGCAAAGCTGCTGAAGAAAGTGCAGAAGTTAATCTAAAAGCTCCAGATATTGCAGAAAATGGTGCGGTAGTGCCTATTACTATTACTTCTTCTATGAGCGGTGTTGAGTCGATGAGTATTTTCATTGAAGGCAACCCATCACCATTAGCGGCTAGCTTTGTTATTCCTGCCGGAACAAAAGCAGATGTTTCAACGCGTGTCCGAATGGGTAAAACCTCCAAAGTAACAGCAGTTGTTGTTGCGAACGGTAAAGCATACAGCGCATCTAAAGAAGTTAAAGTCACCATCGGCGGATGTGGCGGTTAATTCAGATACTGGAGATAAATAATGGCTAACGGTATTTTAAAAGTAAAAGCAAAAGCCTCTGATGGTGTGACTCAAGTTAAAATGATGGCAAAACATGCCATGGAGTCAGGTCAACGCAAAGACAGTAAAACAGGCGAGTTAATTCCTGCTTTGTATTTGCAAACCATCATTGCTAAACATGCGGGTAAAGTTGTTTTTGAAGCTAATTTTGGTCCAGCTGTTTCTAAGAATCCTTACATCTCTTTTGATTTCGAGGGCGGTGCATCAGGTGACCAGTTAGAGTTCACCTGGACTGAGAACTCAGGAAAGTCTGGAACTGAAACCGAAGAGATTAAGTAATTAGAGCGTATATCCTTAGATATCTGCTTTAACCCCTCGATAAAAAGGGTGGAGTGCAACAGATGAAAATAATAAAAAAATTAGCTCTCGGTGTAAGTCTTGTCGTTGGCAGCCAATTAGCGTTTGCTGCAGGAGCAGGAAATACAATCGAGACCGTTGATCCGCAAGCTGATCTTGACGCTTTAAAAAGTTATTTTAAAAAGCGTTTTCCGGATGCAGAACTATCTGACTATATCAATGGTATCTATGCTGTTGATGCAGATTCACGATCCCAGTGGGAAGATTTAGAAGCGTTTCCTCCGTATGAGTTTGACTTAGAAGAGGGTGAACGACTCTTCAATCAGACTTTTGCGAACGGTAAAACCTATGCTGATTGTTTTGAAAATGGTGGTATAGGCATTCGCCAAAATTTTCCGTACTGGAATAACGAAGAAGGCACGGTTAAAACGTTAGAGCAAGAGATAAATGAGTGCCGTGTTAAAAACGGTGAAGAAGCTTTCAAGTGGGGCAAAGGCCCTATCGCTCAAATTTCTGCCTATATGGCTTGGACATCACGTGGCAATACATTTGATGTGAAGATTCCAGAGGACGATCCACGAGCTAAAGCCGCTTATCTAGAGGGTAAGAAGTTTTTCTTCACCAAAAGAGGGCAGTTGAACTTATCTTGTGCGAATTGCCATATCCAAGGCTCAAACATTCGTATTCGTGCTGATTTGCCTAGCCCATCATATGGGCATATAACGCACTTTCCTGTTTTCCGCTCTAAGTGGGGAGAGTTAGGAACGCTGCATCGCCGCTACAAAGGGTGTCATCAAGATAGCCGTTCCAATCCACTCGATATGCAAAGTGAAACATTCCGTAACTTAGAATATTTCCAAACATATATGAGCAATGGTTTGGTTGTTAATGGTCCTGGTGCGCGTAAATAGGAGATAAACAGATGAAAAAAATACTAGCTACGGCTGCTGTGATTCTCCTGCCAACCATGGCAGTGGCTGAAACCTTTGATGAAGCATTCGAAATGAATCGTGCTATGTATGGTAAAAATCATTCCTTTGCTTGGGAAGGTAAACAATACAACACGCTTCATGAGGAAGAAGTTGAAGCAAGTGTTGAACCGACACAAGCAAATGCTGAAGCCTTGATTGCAAAAGCAAAGGCAAAAAATGAAGAAGCGGCAAAAGTGGGTTTTGAGTGGAAGCTGACTCAAGACATTATTAAAAGTGCTGAAGCGGCTGCGGCTGAAGGTAACTTTCAGAAGGCAATGGATTTAGCAGCTCAAGCTAAATATCATGCTCGGATGGGATTGCGTCAGCATGATGATGCTGAGAAAAACTGGCATTTATCTCAGCCTCAATAATTTGTCACTTACCTAGCCTGTAGCAGCTATCACTGCTGCAGGCCTTTTTTTGCCTAAAAGGTGAATCTGTATGTCTATGTCACGTCGTGAGTTTGCGCAATTACTTGGTTTAGCCGGTGCGGCCGGTTTACTCCCTACTAGTGGTTATGCGGCAACAAAACTATCCTCTGATCCCTATGAAGTAGCGAATTTTGGTAATGTCCGTTTATTACACATGACCGATTGTCATGCGCAATTATTACCCATTTACTTTAGGGAACCGAGTGTCAATCTAGGCATTGGTGCTGCGAGCGGTCAGCCGCCTCATTTGGTGGGAGACAAGTTGCTTCAGCATTTTGGTATTTCTGCGAATACGTTAGAGGCACATGCTTTTAGTTGTCTTCAGTATGAAGAGGCAGCCGCTAAATATGGTAAAGTCGGTGGTTTTGCGCACTTAAAAACCCTTATTGAGCGGTTGCGCGAGACATATGGTCGTGAGAATACACTGTTACTTGATGGCGGTGATACATGGCAAGGATCAGGTACATCCTATAAAACCCGTGGGATGGATATGGTTGATGCTACCAATGAGCTGGGTGTAGATATTATGACAGGTCATTGGGAGTTTACTTATCATCAAAAAGAAATTTTAAGCAATATCAAAGCTTTTAAAGGCGAGTTTTTAGCACAGAACGTTTTTGTAACAGAAGAAGCTTTGTTTGAGGGTGCAGATGAGTATATCTACAGCGAAGATTCTGGACATGTGTTTAAACCTTATACCATTCGAGAGATGGGCGGAGCGCGCATCGCTGTTATAGGGCAAGCATTTCCCCGCACAAAAATTGCCAATCCTGCACGATTTGTCCCAGATTGGACTTTTGATATCTATGATGACCGGCTCCAAGAGCAGGTCGATTACATTCGTGAAAATGAAAGTGTTGATGCGGTTATTGTTATCTCTCACAACGGTATGGATGTTGATGTGGCGATGGCGAGCCGAGTATCCGGTGTCGATGTGATTTTAGGTGGCCATACGCATGATGGTATGCCTGCTCCTACGATTGTGAAAAACAATGCCGGTCAAACCTTAGTTTGTAACGTAGGGTCGAATGGTAAGTTTGTTGGTGTTATGGACTTAGATATTCGCAATGGAAAAATACAAGATTTTCGTTATCGCTTGTTACCTGTGTTCTCTGAACTGATTCCTGCTGATGAAGGCATGACTAAATTGATCACTGATATCCGTGCGCCATATCTGCCATGGTTATCCGAAGAGTTGGCGTTAGCTGATGAGTTGATGTTTAGACGCGGCAACTTTAACGGTACATTTGACCAAGTGATTTGTGACGCGTTATGTAAAGTTAATGACGCACAAATATCATTGTCTCCAGGCTTCCGTTGGGGAACCACTGTGCTGAAGGGACAAATGATTACAATGGAGCATGTGTTAGATCAAACATGTCTGACTTACCCTGAAACCTATGTCCGTGAAATGAAAGGTTCTGAGTTAAAGCTGATATTGGAAGATGTCGCGGATAACTTATTCAACCCAGAACCTTATCTACAATCAGGCGGTGATATGGTCCGTGTGGGGGGCTTTGATTATGTCTGCGATCCGACTCAGGGTATAGGGCATCGTATCAGTAATATGACACTCGATAATGGTGAGCGTATTGATGCCAATAAGTCATATAAAGTCAGTGGTTGGGCAACAGTTGGGGCGCGCTCTGAAGGTGCTGATATTTGGGACGTTGTTGCTCAATATTTG
>DAIRSP010000091.1:0-10789 GCA_036804365.1 Neptunomonas sp.
TAAAGGTCTGGGTTTTGTTGAAGAAAACTTAGCTAAGCTAGGTTGTAAAGAGGAACGTCAGCCCGGAGAAAATGCCCGTCGGTTAGCTGCGATATGTGCTGCTACTGTGTTGTGTGGAGAGTTATCTCTGCTCGCGGCTCAAACAAATCCGGGTGAGTTGATGCAGGCACACCTTAAGCTGGAACGGTAATGACCGATCAAACAAACGACAGAAAAATTGAGCATATTCGAGCCTTCGATATCGATCCGGGTATTGAGCGCAATGCGAGGTATTTTGATCGTATCCACTTGATGCACCGTGGCTTGCCCGAGGTGAATTTGCAAGAGATTGATCCTTCGGTGTCTTTCTTGGATAAAAAGCTGAGTTTTCCGTTGCTAATATCCTCCATGACGGGTGGTAATCATGATCTTGTGCGCAAGATTAATAAGCATCTAGCCCAGGCAGCAGAACATTGTCAGGTAGCAATGGCAGTTGGGTCTCAGCGAGTCATGTTTTCAGATGAGTGTGCTAAAGAGAGTTTTGATTTACGCCGTTATGCACCCTCAACAGTCTTAATAGGTAATGTTGGTGCAGTACAGCTAAATTATGGTTTTTCTGTTGAGCAGAGTCAGCAGTGTATCGATGTGTTAGGTGCAGATGGTTTGTTTCTGCATCTTAACCCGTTACAAGAGGCTGTCCAGCCTGAAGGTGATACGAACTTTAAAGATATTGCTCAAAAGCTAACGGTACTCGCTGAAACATTACCTGTTCCTTTGTTGCTGAAAGAGGTGGGGTCGGGATTGTCTCCTTTAGATATTGAGCTTGGTCTTAACGCCGGAATCCGCATCTTCGATGTCGCTGGAACCGGTGGAACCTCGTGGAGCAGAATAGAATATCAGCGAAGGTTAGCGCCTAACGATGATCTGGGTTTAGCATTTCAGGATTGGGGGATTCCTACCCCCTTAGCATTGAAGTTAGCTAGACCGTACTTCAAACAAGGGCGTTTTATATCGAGCGGTGGCGTTAGAGATGGGATTGATATGGTTAAATCTGTTATACTCGGCGCCTCAATTTGTGGAGTGGCGGCTCCCTTACTACAACCCGCCATGGAGTCGGCTGACGCTGTTATAGAAGTGATTGAACGTTTGCGTCGTGAGTTTATAACAGCCATGTTTTTATTAGGAATGCCGGATGTAGCGTCGTTAATCGGGAATGAATCACTCATTCTTGAGGAACGTTGAGGAACATAGTCAAGCATGTCACTAGTTGGTATTGATCAAATCAGTTTCTACACATCGAACTATTTTCTGGATTTGAGAACGTTAGCTCAAGTTCAGGACACCGATCCTGATAAGTATTATCAGGGGATCGGACAGGAAAAGATGGGAATGGCCACGCATGATGAAGATATCGTCACGATGGCCGCTAATGCTGCATATCCCTTGGTAAAAGATGATAGCACCGGTATAACTACATTACTCTTTGCAACAGAAACCGGTATTGATCAATCGAAGGCGGCAGGTGTGTATGTCCATCGCTTACTCAATCTTGATCCCAACTGTCGCGTAGTAGAATTAAAACAAGCTTGTTACAGTGCGACTGCTGCATTGCAAATGGCCTGTGCTCTTGTTTCACGACAGCCTGATAAAAAAGTGTTGGTGATTGCATCGGATATCGCTCGTTATGATCTCAATACGCCAGGTGAAGCAACACAAGGCTGTGGTGCAGTTGCGATGATGATTACGGCTAATCCTCGACTGCTCAGTATTGATGCAGAGGTCGGTAATTACACCGAAGATGTGATGGATTTCTGGCGGCCTAACTACCGTAAAACAGCACTCGTAGATGGCAAGTACTCAACCAAAATTTATCTGAAAGCATTAAAAAAATCATGGGAGCAGTACCGTGAGGCTAGCCCATTAGTTTTTAATGATTTTAGCCATTTTTGCTATCACCTGCCTTTTAGTCGGATGGCACAAAAAGCCCATCAACATTTAGCAAAAGTGAATAAAAGCGAGTTAGATGCGCGTCAGTTAGAAGATCAGATTGAAGACACATTGTTGTATAACCGTATTATTGGTAATAGCTATACGGCGTCTATGTATATTGGTTTAACCTCGCTGCTTGAAAATGCGAAAGATAACCTAGCGGGTAAACGTATCGCTTTGTTTAGTTATGGCTCGGGCTGTGTCGCTGAGTTTTTCTCAGCCAAGGTTGTAGAAGGTTACGATAAGTGCCTATTTAAGGCTGAACATCAGGCTATGCTTGATAGGCGTCAAGAGGTATCCTACGAAGAGTACTTGAGCTTATATCGCGCCCCTGACCCACATGACGGTGAAGTGCACTCCATACCTGCTGCAACGCTTGGTCGATTCCGTTTGGCCGCTATTTCTAACCACAAGCGTGAATATGTAGCTCTCTAATGCATGCTTGTGCTCCGGGAAAAATTATCTTGAGTGGCGAGCACTCAGTAGTTTACGGAGCACAGGCCATTGCTATCGCTATTCAAAAACACACGGTTGTTAGTTTTAAACCCTTAAGCGAGAGTAATACGATTAATACTCTGTTTTCGGGCATATCCTCGGGGGTTAATTACCCTTTAAGTGCGTTGGGATCTTTAAAAGAGCGTTTGGATAGCCGGTTTGAACGCTTCTTAGCGGGCAGTTTACCCATAAAAAATATCCTTAATAAACCTGATGACCTGTTGATGTACACCTTGTCAGCTTTGGTACATCACTTACCTGTTCCTGGTCGGCTATCCAGTCAAAGTTATCTGCCTATGCCGGGGCGTTTAGCCAGTACATCCGATCTCCCGTTAGGGGCGGGTATGGGTTCTTCTGCGTCTGCCATCGCTGCGACCCTAGTTCTCTTTGAACATCTTTTAGATAAGCCGCTGAGTGTTGAGCAGAGGTTTGACATGGTGCGCTTTTGCGAACGTCTTCAGCATGGTCGGGGTAGTGCGATCGATGCAGCCGCTGTGACTTATGGTGGCATGAATCATGTTCATCAAGACGCCATTACGCAATTAGATAAGCACATTGATAATCACTGGTATTGGATATTTACTGGCTCGCCTGTCGTGAGTACGGGGGAGTGTGTGCAGTACGTGCGTGATCATTTCGCTCATGAACTTTCTTTATGGGATGAGTTTAATCAAATCTCCGCAGAGTTATTAGCACATTTAGAGCAGCCAGCAGCCTTGGTGAATATCTTAAAAGAGAATCATTGCCTGCTAAACTATATTGGTGTGGTACCCAAAACTGCACTCAAGCTCATTGATAGTATTGAGCAAGCAGGGGGCGGCGCTAAAATTAGCGGAGCAGGGGCACATAAAGGCGATACAGGAGGACTAGTGATTGCCTATTTACCGAATGATTCAATCAGCCAAGTGATGCAGGCCTATCCTGCATACGTATGGGGAAGCATAGAAGAGGATCTACAGGGTGCACGATATATCGGAGATTAAGGTTTCAGCCCCTGGCAGCATTATGCTGATGGGTGAACATGCCGTATTGTTTGGCCATCGGGCGATTGCGTGTGCGGTAGATAAACGGATTCATCTTGTATTAACCCCTCGCGCTGATCAACAGGTCATCATTCAATCCAGTTTGGCAGACTACCAAAGTGATCTAGATACCCTCTTAGAAGATGGGCGTTTAACCTTTGTGCTTTATGCCATTCGACAAGTTAGAGTCCATTTGCGGGCGGGTTTTGATCTAAGCATTCAAGCAGAGTTTTCGCACACGGTTGGGCTCGGCTCGTCCGCTGCCGTAACCGCCGCACTCGTAAAAGCCCTGTCGGTTTATTGTGGTGAATCCCTTTCTGAGGATGCTTTATTTAGCCGCGCATTAGCCGTGATTCATGGTGTACAAGGGCGAGGTTCGGGAACGGATTTAGCCGCCAGTGTATGGGGTGGTTTGATTGCTTATACGGTTGAACCCCGCCAAATAACGCCTCTTTCTGGTTTGCCACCTATCTCCCTTGTCTATGCCGGTTACAAAACTAAAACACCCGATGTCTTGGCGAAAGTGGCTGAGCAGTCTGCAGCTTTTCCAGAGATTTATCAGGCTATCTATCGTCTGATGCATACCACAGCCTGTGAGGCTGAGGCCGCGATCACCCAGCAAGACTGGGTCAGTTTGGGGCGTTTGATGAATATCTATCAAGGGTTGATGGATGCCTTAGGTGTCAATGATTTTGCCCTATCCGATATTATCTACACGATGCGAGCTTCATCCGATATTTACGGTGCGAAAATATCAGGTTCGGGTCTAGGAGACTGTGTCATTGGCTTAGGGATTGATGTAACGCTGCCCTTAAATTATGAATCTATACCGGTATCTATCAGTAAAGCGGGAGTTGTGTGTCATGTTGACTAAAGCAGCCGTGGTTGAGCGTTATCTGCCTCACACCTTATCAATTATGGATTCGGCGAGTGCTTTCGCGCCGAGCAATATTGCGCTTTGTAAGTATTGGGGTAAACGTCAAAATGAGTTGAATTTACCTGTTAACTCGAGCTTATCAATCTCATTGGCGCACCTCGGTACCCAGACTCAGATCGAGCTATCACAGGATAATCAAGATCATGTATTTTTAAATGGTGACTCCTTACCCTTAGCCTCTTCCTTTGCCAGTAAAGTCATTAAGTTCATCGATCTTTTCCGACGTGAACAATTTATCCCGCTCGTCATTAAGACCGAAAACAATATTCCTACAGCCGCTGGTTTAGCTTCATCCGCGTCTGGATTTGCTGCGTTAACACTGGCCTTAGACAAGTTTTTTAACCTGAATTTGTCTAAAGATATTTTATCAGCATTTGCGCGAATGGGGAGTGGCAGTGCATCTCGGTCTTTATTTACCGGCTTTGTCGAGTGGGAGATGGGTGTTAGAGAAGACGGTATGGACAGCTGTGCTACGCAACTATCTACTCAATGGCCGAGTTTGAGAGTGGGCTTGGTTAAAGTGAATACAGCTGTTAAATCGGTTGATTCACGCTCAGGTATGAATCGTACGATTGATACGGCGAGTTTATATCAAAGCTGGCCTGCGCAAGCAGCCCGTGATTTAGAGTTTCTTCATCAAGCCTTAGTGCAAAATGACTTCAAACTGCTGGGAGCAACTGCTGAGCATAATGCGATGTCTATGCATGCGACAATGATTGCTTCATGGCCTCCGTTAGTTTATTGGCAACCTGAATCATTAGCGGCTATGCAAAAAACTTGGGCGTTAAGAGAGTCGGGTGTTGATGTTTATTTTACGATGGATGCGGGTCCGAATCTAAAACTGCTATTTGAAGCGAAAGATGAGTATCTTGTTGCATCTGAGTTTCCAGGCCTCGAAGTGGTCGCTCCCTTTGATGATGAGCTAAGCCCTGTTGTGTAATGGATAAATTGCGGGGCTTCGTTCTAGCTCGCCATCAGCAGGATAGGGACGATGGTGTTGAACTACGCTATTGGCTAAGAACAGATAACGGCGCATCACTGATTGCAGTTAACAAGCAGGATTGTGTTTTTTTTGTTTTGGAGACACAGCTCGAGCAGATCAGAATCCTGTTGTCTGGGTTTCGTGGTTGGCGCATTGAAAGTTTGGCTCTAACCGACCTTAACCATAAAGCAGTTTGCGGACTTTACTGTAACAGCTTATCTCTACAACGAAGCATCATTGAGCACTTAACCACTCATCGTATTGCCATGATGGAAGAGGACATTCGTCCGGTAGATCGCTATCTTATGGAGCGATTTATCTACGGTGGCGTTGAGGTGTTAAATCCGGCTAGTCAGCAGCCGAGACTGCGTGCTCTAGATTATCAGCCTGATTTCCGCGTCCTCTCCATCGATATCGAGACATCAATGAGAGCCGATAAGATCCATTCTATCGGTTTATATGGCAAAGAGTTGAGTCTCGTGCTGATGCGGGGAGAGGGGAAAGCTGCTGAAAATGTCCGTTACTACCCTGATGAAAAAGCCTTGTTACAAGCCTTGATCTACCAAATCGCAACCTACGATCCTGATATCTTCATCGGTTGGAATCTAGTGGGGTTTGATTTTCGAGTGCTTGCCGAACGGGCAAAAGCACTCAATGTTCATTTAACATTAGGTCGAGATCAGCAGCCACTGCGCGTTCTGCAATCCGAGTTGGGCAAATGGTATGCCCGGCTTGAAGGACGCCTCGTCATTGATGGTATCGATACCTTGAAAGGAGCGACCTATCATTTCGAAAGCTACTCTCTTGAGTATGTTTCACAGCAGCTCTTTAAACGAGGTAAGTTGATTCATCAGCCGAATGACCGCGGGGCTGAAATTCAGCGTTTATATCGTGAGGATAAAGCTGCACTGGCTCGTTATAATCTGGAAGATTGTAAGCTGGTCGTTGATATCTTTGAAGAAACCCGTTTGCTGGAATATTTGATAGAACGAACCCGTTTAACCGGCTTGTCGCTTGATAAAGTAGGTGGATCGGCTGCTGCCTTTGATTTTCAATACTTACCCAGGTTACATCGTGCGGGCTATGTGGCTCCAGAATATGCATCAGGATCATTCGATTTAGATATTCCGGGCGGCTTTGTCATGGAGTCGCAGCCGGGGCTTTTTCAGCATGTTTTAGTGCTCGATTTTAAAAGCCTATATCCGAGTATTATTCGCACGTTTAAAATTGATCCCGCAGGGATGGCATTTGGTTTAAATGGTCATGCTGATACTCAAGACCTCATTCCTGGGTTTCATGGGGCAATTTTTAGTAAAACCCGTGCTATTTTGCCTACCATCATAGAAGAACTTTGGACGGCAAGGGATAAAGCTAAAGCCAATCAAAATAAGCCTCTTTCTCAAGCAATCAAGATCATCATGAATGCCTTTTATGGTGTATTAGGCTCAAATGTCTGTCGCTTTTTTGATCAGCGTTTAGCTGGCTCTATTACCTTGCGCGGGCATCAAATTTTGCAGCAGACCCGCGATGAAATTGAGCGCGAATTTGGCTATAAGGTGATCTATGGAGATACCGATTCGGTATTTGTATTGCTCGATGAGAGTGCCACGGATGAGACGGCGGATTCACGTGGTGAAGCATTGGCTAGTCATCTTAATCATTGGTGGGCTGAACAAGTTGAGCAGCGTTTTTCCACACCTTGCTATTTAGAGCTCGAGTACGAAACTCACTTTACGCAGTTTTTGATGCCGAAAATGCGCCATTCCGAGAAAGGAAGTAAAAAGCGTTACGCGGGCTTGCAGCGTGAAGCAAACGGTGACACTAAGCTTGTCTTTAAAGGGCTCGAAACGGTTCGTTCAGATTGGACGCCGCTAGCACGTGATATTCAACAGCGTGTCTATGAAGCGGTATTTCGTAATCAGCCTTATCGCTCAATGATTGTCGGTTTAGTAACGCAACTTCGTCGAGGGGAGTTAAATGATCAGCTGGTCTATCGTAGACGGTTACGACAACCTTTAGCGGCCTATCAGCGGATGAAGCCTCCCCATGTTCAGGCCGCTATCAAAGCTGAGATATTTTGGCAAAGTAAGCAGCGTGAAAGTCCCTATCAACCTGGTCAGCATGTCAGTTATGTGATGACCGTCAACGGAGCCGAACCGATAGAAGCAGTCAGATCTCCGATTGACTACGAGCATTATATAGAGAAGCAGCTTAGGCCTGTTGTGGATGCTATTCTGTGTTTCAAGGGTGAGTCTTTGGACGATCTGATTCAGACACAGCAAGATCTTTTTAGTTAATACGTAGCCAAGTATCTAACGCAATCGCACAACCCTGACGCACAATCAGATCATAACTGTCATTCTGCTTTAAGTGATCAATATACACGGACTCATTTGCAAGACGTGTAGCACTGGTTTCTCGGCTGTTGCTCGCTAACGCGCAAAATTCGTGCGAAATACTAGAGTCTAAAATCGCCATTATTGCCGATGGGGATAGTTGGGCTCTTAGTCGCTTGTTATCTTCTATCAATGAGATGCCTTCGGCAAAAAACTGGGTTAAGTATTCGCCAATGGAAATAGATTGATCAGATGCGGGTAAGATCAGCCAGCGGTTGTGGTCGAGCCATAAGATCGCTAATTCACCTAGATAGCTGATGCGAAAAACACTTAACGGTTGTTCAACCCCCAGCATATCGCCGACAGCAATTAAAAGTGCAGGGTCATTAGGCTCAGCATTGAGCTGCAATTCAGTGATAAACGGCTGCTCAGCTAAACTAACATACTGTGGCCTCTGCGTCTGACCAGCTAACATTTTTAATGAAATGTGTACGATAGGGTCTGCAGTTGGATCTAGTGTAGAGAAGCTTGGCATCATCGAATCCTTTTAGTGAATGGAATAGCCCTAACCTCATAGGTCAGGGCTACTCATTTCCTCAATAACACTCGGTTTAGCTATTGGAGTGTTAGCCTCGGTAATAACGCTGTTCGATAAATGGCATTTTTCTCACCTTCATAGGCAGCATTTTTCCACGTACTTCGGCAAAAACAGCGGTGTCTAGGGCACTAAACTCGGTTGCTACATAACCCATTGCTACTGACGCTTCAACAGTTGGTCCGAACGTACCACTGGTAACCACGCCAATCTTGTTACCTTCGCTATCAAATAGCTCCGCGCCTTCGCGGACAGGTGCACGGCCTTCACCGATTAGACCTACGCGCTTGCGAGTCCAGTTTTTATTTGTTATCTGGTCAAGAATTTTAGTTGCACCCGGGAAGCCTCCTTCGCGGGTTCCGCCTGCACGACGGCAAGCTGAGATTGCCCAAATAAGGCTGCCTTCAAGCGGTGTTGTTGAGTTGTCCAAATCGTGGCCGTATAAGCAAAGTCCTGACTCAAGGCGAAGAGAGTCACGGGCGCCAAGACCAATGGCTTCGATTTCCGGTTGTGCTAGGAACAAACGAGTTAGGCGCTCGGCATCTTGATTAGGAATGGATATTTCAAAGCCATCTTCACCAGTATAACCAGAACGAGAAACAAAGCAGTTGACGCCATCGATTAACAACTCGCGTGAGTCCATAAATACCATGTTTGCGACTTCTGGCTGAAGGCGGGCAAGAGCTTGCGCGGCAGTAGGGCCTTGCAGAGCGATTAACGCTCTATCATCTAAAACTTCAAGGGTGACATCATCGCCTAAGTGGGTGCGCATGTGCGCAATGTCTTGTTCTTTACACGCGGCATTCACGACCACATAGATCCAGTCACCATAGTTGGTCACCATTAAGTCGTCCATAATGCCGCCCTCTTCGTTAGTGAAGAGTGCATAGCGCTGCTTGCCGACGGGGAGGTCGATAATATCTACAGGTACCAGTGTTTCAAGCATGGCAGCAGCATTTTTGCCTGTTAGCTTTACTTGTCCCATATGGGATACATCAAATAAACCCGCCTGTTCACGTGTCTGCAGATGCTCTTTCTTTACACCAAGAGGGTATTGAACAGGCATCTCGTAACCTGCGAAAGGCACCATTTTTGCGCCTAACTCGATATGTAAATCGAACAGAGCCGTTTTATTAAGTGTTTCGGTTGGGGTTGCAGCCATGTGAAGTTCTCCGGAAGCATGAATGTAGAGAGTAATAATAGACTATGTTTCCTATCGGAAACAAACTTTATACTTACTATTTGATTTAACGACCGAGGAAAACGCCAATGCTCGTCATACCAATAGGATCGGTCTGAATGTTTGCTATGAGATGCGTGGAGATAATCATTTAAATAACTGAAATATTGTTTCCTATAGGAAAATAATTTTGATAACTGGAAACTTTGTTGCTAATCTTGCTATCAGCAGGGTTACAAAGTGGCAAAAAGGCAAACTAGGTTTCATGCTTAATAACAATAATCAGAAAAACGCAGTGGAGTCATTGCAATGTCGCTAAGTATTTTTGATCTTTTCAAAGTGGGTATAGGCCCGTCCTCTTCACATACTGTTGGGCCTATGGTAGCAGCGGGTCGTTTTCTTGATGAGCTAAATCAACGTGGGCAATTGAGCCAAGTTGAGACAGTGAAGGTTGGCTTATATGGGTCCTTGGCTATGACAGGTAAGGGGCACTCGACAGATATAGCTGTGATGTTAGGTTTGTTGGGTGAAAAGCCGGAGAGCGTTAATCCAGATCAAGTGGATGATGCTATCCAACAAATAGAAGCGACTCAGTGCTTAATGTTAGCTGGTGAGCAGCAGATTTCATTTACCCCCCAAGAGCACCTGCGACTCTATTTTGGTCAATCTCTACCTAAGCACCCTAATGGCATGCGATTTCAGGCATTCGATCAGGCTAACTTGATGCTATGTGAATCCATTTTTTACTCTGTGGGTGGTGGCTTTGTTTTAGCCGATGCTGAAATTAACGATAAAGGCCAAGGACTTGTCGCGGCTAAGGTTGCGTTGAGATACCCGTTCGAAAATGCACGCCAACTGCTCGCTTATGCCGAAGCTGACAAAATTAGTATTGCAGAAGTCGTGTTACGCAATGAGCTCGCTTGGCGAAGTGAAGAAGAAACAAAAGCCGGTATGTTACATATCTGGCAGGTTATGGATACCTGTATTAATCGAGGTTGCGAGCAAACCGGTGTGCTCAAAGGTGGACTCAACATTAAACGTAGAGCAGCGGAATTGCGTCGCGAGTTAATCAGTAAGCCTGAGGCAAGCCTTAAAGATCAGCTCACAGTGTTGGATTGGATCAACCTCTATGCCATGGCGGTGAATGAAGAGAATGCGTCCGGTGGACGAGTAGTGACTGCGCCTACCAATGGTGCCGCAGGTGTGATTCCCGCCGTGTTAGCCTATTACGTACGCTTCGTGCCTGGCAGTAACGACGAGGGTATCTGTAGATT
>DAIRSP010000092.1:0-10757 GCA_036804365.1 Neptunomonas sp.
CCCTTTACCAAGAGATTGACAGAATTTCTCAATGGCATAGCGATAATCGTATAGTTAATCAACTGCATTGGGGGGGTGGAACACCTACTTTCATTAGCGATGAGCAGATGGAAGAGTTGATGAATAAATTAAAGAGCGCGTTCAACCTTCTTGATGATGATAGTGGCGACTATTCAATTGAGATTGACCCCCGGGAAGCCAGCCCAGATACAATGAAAACACTCAGACGTATCGGGTTTAATCGCGTCAGCTTAGGGGTTCAGGATGTTAATTTAAAAGTTCAGGAAGCAGTCAACCGTGTGCAACCCACTGAGCAAACTGCCGCTGTTTTGCAACAAGCACGGGAACTAGGCTTTAAATCCATTAACATTGATCTTATCTACGGCCTGCCTCATCAAACATTTGATAGCTTTAATGAAACACTCGATACGATTATCAAGATGAGCCCAGATCGCCTATCTGTCTTTAACTATGCTCACATGCCGGATAGATTTCGCTCTCAAAAGCATATCAATGCTGAAGACCTACCTTCACCAGAAGCAAAACTGGCCATATTGGAAGCAACCATCAATAAGTTGCTAGCTGCAGGCTATGTCTATATCGGTATGGACCACTTTGCTAAACCAGATGACGAGTTAGCTCTTGCGCAGAAAAATGGTCAGCTACATCGTAACTTCCAAGGCTATACAACTCACGCTGATTGCGATCTAGTAGCCATGGGCGTATCAGCTATTAGTCAAATTGGTGATGTTTACTACCAAAACGAGCATGATTTGGGCGCTTATTCATCCGCGGTAGAAAACAAACAAAGTGCTATTCGCCGAGGTGTTAAATTATCGAAAGATGATCAGATTCGCCGTGCAGTAATCACACAACTTATTTGCCACTTTGAACTCAACCCAAAAGAGGTTGAAGCTCAATTTAATCTCAATTTCAGTGATTACTTCTCCAAGGAAAAAGAGGAGCTTGAGTACTTTGAAAAGGATGGATTAATCGCATTCGAAAACGACGTTATCAAAGTTACGGCGGCTGGCCGTTTATTGATTAGGCGTATCTGCATGGCCTTCGACGTTTACATTCCAAAGCGACAACCAACACAGGGCTTTTCAAGAATTATTTAGGTAATTATCCTTATCGTCGAATCAAGGCTTCACGGCCAACCCGAAATGTTACATAATTTAGCGCTGTAGCCGCTATTATGATAACCACAGGAATTGGCCATGAATGATGTTAAAAAGGAAGGTAAATTACATAGCCTCCAGCAGGTACACTGTAACACTTGCAGTCTAAGCTCGCTGTGCTTACCCGTTTCCCTAAACATGACGGAGATGGAACGCCTCGACGATATCATTGAAAAAAGCAGGCCATTGAAAAAGGGAGACCATCTTTTCCATCAAGGTGATGAGTTTTCGTCTGTTTACGCTATTCGTGCGGGTAGCGTAAAGAGTTATACCATTACCAATGAAGGCGAAGAGCAAATCACTGGATTCTACTTCCCGGGTGAACTAGTTGGATTAAGTGGCTTTGATAGTCAAATCTACCCTGTTTCTACAAAAATTCTAGAAACGACTACCGTCTGCGAAATCCCATTTGATCATCTGGATAATCTTTGTGGTCAATTGCCCGAATTACGACGCCAAGTCATGCGTACTATGAGCAAAGAGATTCGTGATGACCAACAGATGATGATGCTACTTTCTAAAAAGAATGCTGAAGAGCGAGTAGCTACTTTTTTAGTAAAATTATCTCAGCGCTATCATGCACGAGGATACTCTGCTCAAAAATTCCGTTTATCTATGTCGCGTAACGAAATTGGTAACTATTTAGGCCTTGCTGTTGAAACAGTCAGCCGAATTTTTACCCGCTTTCAGAAGACCGATTTGATTCAAGTAGATGGGAAAGAGGTGGTTATTATGGATTTAGACCAACTCTATGAACTCTCCGGTGAGTGTAATGGAAAAGATGATGAACCGAGCGATGTTCAACAACTTTCTCTATAGAAACCTGACACATTCGCTAACTCTAAGAAAAGCGCCGCTCAAAAGAGCGGCGTAAAAATGTTGCACATAGAAGTAGCCATCTAAGTGTAACCCAACGGCATCATTTAAACGTGAATACTCATTTTAAACATTGAGCTATATCAAGCGTTTAGAATACTCATTAAGTTTCAGGAGATAGTTTTACATGTTCTACGACGAATATTACGTCAAATCCGTTATTCGCACATTACCCAACTGGCCAGAACCTGGGGTAATGTTCAGGGATATAACACCTATCTTCAAGGATCCAAAAGCTTTACGTATTGTTTCTGATGCTTTTATTCAGCGCTATATCCAATCTGATATTACCCATATTGCCTGTATCGATGCTCGAGGTTTCCTGATTGCCTCTATTATGGCTTATCAGCTTCAGCTACCTTTAGTATTAGTGCGCAAAAAGGGCAAACTGCCTGGCGAAACCTTGCATCAAGAATATAAGCTTGAATACGGCACCTCCGCGGTTGAGATGCAGATCGATGCGGTAGGTGCCGGTGATAAAGTGATGGTCTTTGACGACCTGATAGCAACAGGCGGCACTATATTAGCCGCATGCACCTTGATTAAAAAACTAGGCGCAGATGTCGTTGAATGTGCAGCTTTGATTGACTTACCAGACCTTAAAGGTTCAGAGCGAATCCAAGATAATGGCATCCCTGTCTTCACGTTACTCGCTTACGAAGGCTTATAGCCAAAACCAAGAGCCTCTGCTATTGTTTATAAATTGCATAAGCTTATAACAATAATAGAGGCCAATATGTTTAAGAGATTATTGATCTTACCTGCACTTCTTATCTCGCTTTGTACGTCGGCGAATGCCGAAGAAGTGACGATTCCCTACAACAATATCACAATAAATGGCGA
Source organism: Neptunomonas sp. (assembly GCA_036804365.1). Classification (GTDB taxonomy): domain Bacteria; phylum Pseudomonadota; class Gammaproteobacteria; order Pseudomonadales; family Balneatricaceae; genus Neptunomonas. The sequence goes on from DAIRSP010000092.1 coordinate 2,901, forward strand.
ACTAAAGCTCGCTGAAGACAGCCAACTTAGCGACGGTGTTATATTAATCACACATGGCACCTTAGCGCATAACAAGATGGAGATCATCTCCACATTACAGTCACTGCTTGCTGATGAAGGCCTTAATAGCCTATCGATCAATTTAAGTTTGTCGATCGATAATCGTCATAGCATGTACGAATGTAGCGTCCCCCACCAGCATAAACATACCGATGCGCTAGGTGAGATCGAAGCGTGGCTAACATGGTTAACAGAGCAAGGTGCGCCTGCTGTTGCTTTACTTGGTCATTCACGAGGGGGCAATCAATCCGCATGGTTTTCAGATTTAAACCCGAACTTAGTCTCTTCACAAATTCTCGTTGCCCCAGCCACTTGGTCAGAAGATGCAGAGAGAGCAAGCTATCAGGAAAGATACAATAAACCTCTAGAGCCGATTTTAGCTCAGGCTAACAAGGCTGACGCGTCTACTTGGCTTGAGCATACGGACTTTATCTATTGCAAAGACAGTAAAGTTTTAGCATCGAGTTTTACGGATTACTACAATTCAAATCCTAAATTTGACACTCCTACTTTACTCCAGACGACACAGGTTCCAACCTTAGTTTTTAGTGGGACTGAAGATAAAGTTGTGCCGGAATTGCCTGAAAAAATGACAGCCGTAAATAACCCTCTCGTTACTTATGTAAGCGTTGAAGGTGCTGATCATTACTTCCGAGATCTCTATGCTGACCAGATCGTAGAATCCATTGTAGAGTTTTTAGGTAAGCAATAATGTTAAAGCGCTCGTTTATTGGTTTTCTTGTCCTTTGGCTGAATCTCTCTAGTTCATGGGCAGAAACCTTGCCCCATGCGATGAACTTTCAGGACGATGGGAAAGCCTTGAACGAGCGTCAAATTATTTTGGTCCTCGTCAGTCAGAATGGCTGTAGCTATTGTGAGCAAATAACAGAACAGTTTTTAAATCCCATGTACTCAGGTGGCCTATACCAACAAAAAGTACTCTTTAGGGAGCTCAATATGGATCAATCTGATAGCATCACTGACTTTGATGGTTTAGCTATTTCCCCTAGACAGTTTGCACGGCGTTACCAAGCATCACTCACACCAACTCTTCTGTTTTTAGGCCCTTCAGGGCAACGCCTAGTGAGTAATTTAATCGGCATTAATACAATAGAATTTTATGGATACTATTTAGACCAAGCTATCGATCAAGCAATCGCACTTAGGTAACAATCAGCTTACCCTTCGTTTCGTCATACTGGCAGAAAGTTTATACTCCTTAGCGATTCCTTCGCCATTGAAAATAATAATGTCTGACCTACCTATACTTGCTGTTATTCCCGAAATCATTCAGCAACTCGGCCTACATGATAAGCTCATACTTCAAGCTCCTCCAGGTGCAGGTAAGACTACGCAGGTACCTATCGCACTCCGCCATGAGGCATGGCTAGAAAACCGCAAAATTATTATGTTAGAGCCGCGCAGGCTAGCTGCACGTACCGCCGCCGAGCGATTAGCCAAGAGTCTAAACGAGTCCGTCGGTGAGACGGTCGGTTATCGCATACGCTTGGACAGCAAAATCAGCGCAAAGACACAAATCGAAGTCGTTACCGAGGGCGTGCTGGTTCGGATGCTTCAATCAGACCCTAGCTTAAGTGATGTTGGGTTAATCATTTTTGATGAGTTCCATGAGCGCTCATTAGATACCGATCTAGGCTTAGCACTGACCTTACAGGCGAGAGAACTGTTTAGAGAGCAGCTCCCCTTAAAACTACTTATCATGTCTGCAACCTTGGATACCAAGGGGCTAGAAAACTTGATTGATGCGCAGATTGTGCGCTGTGAAGGTCGAAGTTTTCCCGTAGATATTATCTATCACAAACAAAAAGTTCAGCGCGAATATCTGTTAGCTGAAACAGTTGAAACCATATTATTAGCTCTCTCTGATCAAGCAGGCAGCCTGTTAGTTTTTTTGCCAGGACAGGCCGAGATTCGCCAAGTTGAGAACCGCTTAAAAGAACGGCTCTCATCATCGATGCAATTAAATACTATGATTACACCGCTCTATGGTGATCTGGCTATAGAGGTCCAAATCAAAGCGATAACGCCAGCTCCAGAGGGTATGAGAAAAGTGGTATTAACCACATCAATCGCAGAAACAAGTTTAACCATCGAGGGTATTAGCACCGTCATTGACAGCGGACTGAGCCGCTCAGCCATTTACGATCTGAACACGGGTATGAGCCGACTTCATACACACTCCGTATCTAGAGCCTCTAGCGAACAGCGCGCAGGACGTGCAGGCAGAACAAGCCCTGGCGTATGCTATCGCTTATGGACGGAGAGCCAACAGAAACAACTCGCAGCCTATTCAAACCCTGAAATACTTGAAGCAGATCTTGCGCCACTATTACTGCAACTGCATCTATGGGGATGTAAAGACCCTAACGAGTTACTGTGGCTTAATCCGCCCATTGCTTCGAGTATCAAGCAAGCAGAACAACTCTTGCTGGACTTGGGCGCACTGCACTTAAGCCCCAAGGGGATCCATTTAACCGCCCATGGCGAACTGATTAGCAGTATCGCTGCCCATCCTCGAATAGCCCACATGCTGGTGATTGCTAAACAGTTTGGTCTTGAGGAAACTGCATCTGACTTAGCTGCTATCTTAATGGAACGTGATCCCCTTAAAATTGGCCAAGCAGAGCTTTCGCTCAGGCTCGACTGGCTTTCAAACAGCAACGCCGGTGACCACTCCGGATTAAGAGGACGCATCAAAAGACTGTCATCGCAGTTGCGCCAGCAAATGAAAAAGATAACCGTAGATGCAGCATCTCAATCCATCGATAAACATGATGAGATAGGCTTCCTTATCGCCCACGCTTGGCCAGAGCGTATCGCGATCAATAAGGGAGATCCTCAACGCTACTTATTAAGTAACGGCCGAGCAGCACAACTGAATCAAAATGATCATTTAAACAACGTCCCTTGGTTAGCCATTGCCAACCTAGGCGGGAGACATGACCAGGCAACCGATGCTATTTGGTTAGCAGAGCCCTTTAATCCAGCTCTGCTAACTTCTGCACTCTCTCATCTATTAAGCACGCATGACATTGTCGAATGGAATGACACAACGCAACGCTTAACCGCTGAAACCCAAAAGCGCTGTGGAAGTTTAATCGTCAGCAAGCACCCCTTATCTACCCCCTCACAGGAACTCATTATCTCAACGTTGTGCGACCTTATTCGCAAACAGGGTTTGCAAATACTCCCTTGGAGCGCAGAGATTGAGCGCTGGCGCTCACGAGTAATGTTTCTTTACGCACATAGCCAACAAAGTGATAACCTAAATACAACTTGGCCCGACCTCTCCAACGAAACGCTAACCAACACTCTAGAAAAATGGCTAGCCCCCTATTTAGCAGATATCAGGCATATTAATCATTTTCAAAAGCTAGATTTGCTCTCGATATTACAAGCATTGCTACCTTGGCCATTGCCGCAAACACTAGACAGACAAGCACCTGAGAGGATTAAGGTTCCATCGGGCAACGCTATTCGACTTGATTACAGCCAGTCGCCCCCAGTACTTGCAGTCAAATTGCAGGAGATGTTTGGTTGTGAGCAAACGCCCTGTATTGCGCAGGACGTGAAGCTGAAAATTCATTTGCTTTCACCTGCAGGCAGACCCCTACAGGTCACCCAAGATTTGGCCAGTTTTTGGCAAAATAGCTACCCAGATGTTTGTAAAGAGATGCGAGGTCGTTACCCAAAACATCCTTGGCCAGACAATCCCCTGATTGCGGTTGCCACTCAAAAGACAAAAAAACATCTCACCTGAGATCAAAAAATGACGATGTAGGTTCATTAACACTGTATCTATCTAAAGATAGCTAATAAGCTATGTCGGTTTTTAATCGACTGGAAATAATGGGTTATGTGGTTCAAGAACATCGTCTTTTACCGTTACACAGAGCAGCTTGACTATACGCAAAAACAACTTGAAAACGCTTTCCAAGAGCACTTATTTCAGCCTTGCCGTAGTCAAGAGTTGAGCCGTTATGGATGGGTGGCACCACATCAGGCTTTAGATTTACAAACCGTATTTGTATCAGGCGGCGCATACTTAATAGCAGCGCAGAAAGAGGAAAAAATGCTGCCTGCGAATGTCATCAAGAAGGTGCTGGGCGAGCGCGTGGCGTTGATAGAACAAGAACAGGCTCGAAAGGTTTATCGCAAAGAGCAATTACAACTTAAAGATGAAATTATTCTCGATCTGCTTCCCAGAGCATTTAGTCGATTCCAGCAAACCTATGCGTTACTGATTCCACGCGCAGGTTTAATTCTAGTTGATAGCTCTAGTCATAAGCGCGCCGAAGAACTTTTGAACTTGCTACGCAATAGTCTTGGAACGCTGCCGGTTATCCTCCCAGATGTCAATCATGCACCAGGAGCAGTCATGGCGGAGTGGCTAAAACAGACAAAACCATCCACTCCATTTACTTGTCTTGATGAGTGCGAACTTAAGGATATGACGGAAGAAGGAGGTTCAATTAAATTCAAAGGTCAAGATTTGCACAGTGATGAGGTGATTGCCCACATTGAAACCGGTAAGCAGGTTAGTAAATTAGCCGTTGAGTGGGATGCTAACTTAAAGCTGATACTTCAAGAGGATTTGACTCTAAAGCGTATTAAGCCAACTGAAGAACTAACGCAGTCTCTTAATGAGGAGTCCTCAGAAGACCCTCTGGTTCGGTTGGACAGTGATATCGCCCGGCTCAGTTTAGAATGCCAGAAACTCATTCCTCAATTACTAGAAGCTTTTGGCGGTGAAATTAAACGCTGATATTCGTTAGCTTATCATGGGAGCTTTAAGCTCCCATGATTCCTGTTGCTTACTCGGCACCCTCACCCACAACCGTGAATCCTAAGCTTGTCCAAGCTTGCATACCACCACGGTAATATTTAAGTTTATTCGCTGGGTATCCAACATCAAGCAAGGCGCGAATCATTGCAGGCGTCTGTCCACACCAATAACCATTACAGAACATGGCTAAGGTTTTTGTATGGCTAAAATCATAACTGCCATCGGCCTGTTTTTTAGCCCCAAAATCATCCAGAGCCCAATCCTTATCAGCAGGGTCATCCATCATAGTGTAAGGATAGCTAACAGCACCTGGAATACTTAAACGCTGATGCCAACCAATAGTGCGCGTATCAACAATCAAGATTTTGGTGTCTTTTTGGGCATCCATCATATATTTAACAAACTCACGTTCCCCTAAAGTCTCCACATCGTAAGGCTCAAAAGGGTGCATGGGTTGTGGCATACCACGAAAGGTGGTTGCGTAGAGGTCACTGATTCTATTTTCAGGATTCTGATTACGCATAACGACAACCGGCTTACCTTCATGCATCACTTCGAACGAAAATAGGTCAGGAGCAATCATCGCTTTTGGAGCATCATCTGCCATAACCATGGGTGTTGAGACTAAGCAGCCAACCAACGCCAATGCAGAGAGTGATTTCATCAACATAACAGTCACCATATTTTTTATAATTTTAAATTATTAGTTTATAATCATTTATACACCATACATCTTATTTCTTCTATCCGCGTTTTATACAACTTAGGGTTAAAAAGTTACGTTATAATAACTTTAACTTATGCCTCCTCAGTCTAAATAGTGAACTTATGTACAGCGTAAAAGAGATGTTTTACACCCTTCAAGGAGAAGGAGCCCAAGCGGGTAGGCCTGCAGTATTTTGTCGATTTACAGGCTGTAATCTGTGGTCAGGACGAGAGCAGGATCGTAATGATGCCATTTGCAGTTTTTGCGATACGGACTTTATCGGAACCGATGGACAGAACGGGGGGAAATTCTCTAGCGCAGCCGAATTAGCCGCCGCGATACTCTCTTTTTGGCCATCACCCGAAGGGATCCCCTACGTTGTTTTTACTGGCGGAGAGCCAGCATTACAACTCGATGCGGAACTCATTTCGGCAGTCCATGCGGCAGGTTTTGAGATAGCGATAGAAACAAATGGAACAAAACCATTACCTGAAGGGATAGATTGGATATGTGTCAGCCCTAAATCGGTAGCTGAAGTCATCATTAGGCAAGGGGATGAGTTGAAGTTAGTCTATCCTCAAACAGATTGCATGCCCGAACAGTTTACTGGCTATCAATTTACTCATAAGTATCTTCAACCACTCGACAATCCATTGCAGAAAAGCAACACTCAAGCAGCTATCGACTACTGCATGCGCCATCCACAATGGAAACTCAGTTTACAGACTCACAAAATTATTGGCATAGACTAGCGCGAGCCTAATTGAACACCAAACCACTCCGAGCGGTTTCTATAAATAATGATAGCAACCGCTGGAATCTGCATCAAAACACCGTAAAGTAGTACAATCCCAGACATATAGGTGTTATGTAGCATACCTTCGGTTATCAACAGCGCCATTCCCGCATTTTGAATACCCGTTTCGACCGCCAATGTAACCGCCTGCTGCTCATTAAGCTTCAAACTTCTTGCGACGCTCCACCCCATCAGCATCGCCAAACCAGCGATCAGCGTAACGATAGGGCCAATGCTAATCACAAGCCCTTGCAGCTTATCGCTATTTTGAATCACGACCCCTACTACAACAAAGATCATAAAACCTAGAGAGGCTAACTTGGCGAAACCTTGCAACTTATTGGCGATGTTCGGGGCTTTTTTAAGCACCCACATACCGAGCAATACTGGCACAACAGAGATCACCACTAATTTAGCAATCGTCGGCAGAACAGGATAATCGTTAGGTTGATCAACACCGAGATAAATACTCACTGCAAAAACAGAATAAAGCGGCAGGGTCACTGGCGTAATGAGGCTAGTTAATGCGGTTAAAGTCACTGATAGCGCCGTATCGGCCTTACTCAGATAGCTAATCATATTTGAAGTCGCACCACCTGGCGCAAAAGATAGTATCAATAAGGCGACACTGATCTCAGCCGAAAGATCAAAAGCAGTCACAATGAGGCCGCACAAGAGCGGCAATCCAAAAAGCTGTAATAGTGATCCGCTAAGCACCGCTTTAGGCTGTTGGGTTAAGCGCGCGAAATCATTTAAGGTCAGGGATAGACCAATGCCAAACATAATAAGAAATAAAGCGAGTGGTAATACAACTTGCATTTTGGAAATTTCCACCAATACTGAATTAACAAGACCTTCATTTTGATGATACTAAATGCTTATGCATCGCATCACAACTCGCATCTTTTTTTACCGAACCTACGCCACATCAGCCCTCGCGGAAGGTGCCCACACAAGCTGTGGATAACTCTGTTGATTATGTAAGAAAAAAGTCTTACACCCCCCATATCCTCGTGCATTGAGTCGATTTGTATAAATTTTAACCAGATGTTTTTTCCATTAAAAATCAATAAGTTATTCATGTTAAACTTACTGAAATTGGATTTTAATCACACATGGTCATAAGTTTTATGGGTTTTTGCAGAAACTGAACTGTCAACCCCAATTGTGCAAATAATTTCACTAAATTTATTTATTTCGTCTAGTGTCTGCATTTTATGGCGGGTAACATACTGCCAACTCTTTGAAAGCGGCGATCCTGATGCACAATTCAGAAATACGAAATAAGGAAGCGCAAAAAGTCACCATTATTGGTGCCGTACTCGATACCTTGCTAGGTATAGCCAAAATTGTCTTTGGTATCGCATCCAACTCCAGCGCCCTTATAGCAGATGGAATCCATTCTTTTTCTGATTTACTTACCGACTTCATGGTTGTTATCATCTTTCAGTTTTCGCATGACGAGCCTGATGAAAATCACCCGTGGGG
>DAIRSP010000093.1:0-10560 GCA_036804365.1 Neptunomonas sp.
GGTTCCAGCGTTCCCAAAGTGTTCGAAGCTGAGCTGCGTGCAGGTTATCTAGCCTTTGTGTATACAAATTTAAAAAGGCGCTAAGTTTGACTAGATGTGCATCTTCCTCTTGGGGGTAGATATGCCAAACCATAGGTCGGCTAGCAAGTTGTGCTCGCACAAATGAGTCTTCGCCTCGAACAAAGTTCAGGTCACAGAGCCATAAAAGCTGATCATATTCAGGTTGAGAGATAAAAGGGATAACCGACAGAGTTAAGTTACCCTGACTAATATGCGTCCCTACAGGAAGTTCTGTCTTAAAAAAGATCTCTAACGCGGGAATGATTTTACCCGAGGGGACAAGGCAGTGTGTCGGCTGAGTATCGCTCATCCAAGCGGTGAGTAAGGAGTCGATGGCCGCGTTCTCATAAGCAAAAAGCGAAACTAGCCGTTGAGCGGGCGTAGGTGAAATGCCTAAACGGTTTAAAAAGTCTTGTTGTGCATCCGCATCCTTTAAAAAGGCCGAGCGGCGTTGTTCAAGACTCCCTTCGCGCAGTAATCCCCCCGTTTTGTGGGTAAAGCCTGGAAAGAAAAAGGTTTTCTCTAAACCGGATGTTGAATGTATCGATTGCAGTCCATGACACTCCTCTACCCAAGATTCCGCACTCAAATACTCTAGATTTAACCAAATGGGGGGCTTACCCCGCATGTTGGCGGAGCTCATTTGCTGAATATAGCTTTCAGGAAGTTCGCAGGCGAAGGCCTCAATAATCACATCGGCGGGTTCGGTTTGCCTATTAAACGGTGTTCGCCATTCATGAATGTTAACCTTATCTATCTCTTGGCTTTCTACGTGCTCTACTGCAGGGCAAATAGCACTAAAAGCGCTTAAATCATCTACCCATAAACGAACTGCGAGGTCATGCTCATTGGCGAGTTGTCGGGCTAATCGCCAACACACGCCAATGTCACCAAAGTTATCAATGACTTGGCAAAAAATATCCCATGTTTTGTTAGACATACCAGCCCTGTGTATTAGTTATTCAGCAGCGTAGAAAAGTACGAGAAGGTTCAGGAAAAGAGTATCATCTGGTAAAGGTTGTATTCACAGATTAAACAGTAGTCTATTTTATCTACTTAACACGAAAAAGGCAGTGCTCATAATGACTGATCACCCAAATGAGATACCTAGGCGTAAGTTTCCTCTTTTTTTAACCGTATTCCTTGCCGTATTTTTGGCACTAGTGGGTGCTTTCTTCGTTTTGAAATGGGTGTATTTTCCAACCTCATTCACACCTGTCACGTTAAGTAGTCAGGAGGAGACAAAGCTAGAACAGAAGCTACAAGTCTTAGGGATTAGCGTTGCTGCTTCTTCTCAAACCACTTCGCAAAAAGTGCTTAAGCCAGAACCTTATAGAGAGTTGGACGCGAATCGTAAAGTGGCATTTTCCGAAGATGAAATAAATAGCCTCATTGCCAAAAACCCGCAATGGGCGAACCGTCTTGCTATTGATTTTTCTGACAGTCTAGCCAGTGCGAAGTTGCTTATTCCTCTTGACCCTGATTTTCCTTTACTCGGGGGGCAAACGTTAAGGATTAATACCGGTGTGGATATCAAGTTTATCAATGGTAAACCCAGCGTGCGCTTAGAAGGGGTTAGTTTATGGGGGGTACCTTTACCCAATGCCTGGTTAGGTAATCTTAAACATGTAGACTTGATTGAGCAGTATGGAGCCGAAGAGGGCTTTTGGCAGAGCTTTGCGCAAGGTATTCAGCACGTCTCAGTCGAAGAGGGCCACCTCGTTATTCAGTTGAACAAGTAATATGAAACTATTGTCAGTCAGTCAACGTTTTACCTTCATCTTAGCCGCGGTAACCCTGTCAGCTTGTACAACGATTAAGCCGGCGATGAACCAACCCTTATCGGAGGCGGGGCGGGTACTATCAGTAGCCGAGGCAGATAAAGCCAAGGATGAGGTAAACTCAAAGTCATTATCACTAATCCTAACCTTTTCAGGTGGCGGAACGCGCGCTGCTGCATTTTCTTATGGAGTGCTTAAAGGATTACGAGATACTCATTATCGACGCAATGGTCAACAACACTCGTTACTGAATGAGGTTGATATCATCTCATCAGTGTCGGGTGGAAGTTTTACAGCGGCCTATTACGGTTTGTTCGGTACAGATATTTTTAAGAACTATGAAAAGGATTTTCTGAAAAAGCCGGTACAAACGCATCTGGTGAATGATTGGCTAATTCGCCCGTCCAATCTGTTTAAGTTATTTCCCGCTTTTTACAATCGCAGTGATCTAGTGGCGGAGTATTATGAAAAAAATATCTTCCATGATAAGCACTTCAAGGATTTTCGCCCCGATGGACCGGCAATAGTTATCAATGCAACGGACGTATCTGCAGGTAATCCATTCTCTTTTACACCGGAAAACTTTGAATGGATCTGCTCTAACTTAGCCAACTATCCCGTTGGACGAGCAGTTGCGGCCTCAGCTGCGGTACCGGTACTCTTTTCACCGATCACATTACGTAACTATGCTGACTGTGAGATTACTAAACCTGACATTATCGACGCAGGGGTTTCACGCAATGCCTTACAAGCGTTAGCCGTTCGCAAATATAAGAACAAACAACGCTACCCCTATTTGCATCTTCTCGACGGGGGTATCGCGGATAATTTAGGGGTGCGTTCGGTATTGCATGCAGTCTCAGAGCATAATGATAACTTTTGGAAATTAATGCAGCACTACGGTATTCAGGATACTGAGAACGTGGCCTTTATTGTTGTGAATGCTGCCGATGATATCTCCCCTGCGATTGCGCAAATGGAGCATGAGCCGCCGACCGATATTGTGTTAGCAGCCGTTACCACCGTACAGTCCAGTCGATACAATACTGATACGCTGGATATGTTAGATTATCTTTTTTCGATTTGGGAAAAACAGGTTCAAGAGGGACGCTGTGGTCAATCTCCAACCCCGACCTGTAAGACGACCCGCTTCCATTTAGTCGAGTTAAACTTTAAACAACTACCAGCGCAATTATCAAGGCAGTTGAGTCTCACCGAAACTTCGCTAGAGTTACCTGCTGAGAAGGTCGATCAATTAATTGAAGCCGGAGAGTATGTACTCAGACGCTCTAAGCCATTTAATGGTTTAGTGCAGGAGCTATCGAGATAGAGGTGCAGGTCGTTTTAGTTTGTTAATTATCTGTTGTCCAAAGACGTTGATGACAAGCCCCAGCATCATGAGGCAGATACCCGCCAATTGAATGCCATTTAATCCTTCATCTAACAGCAACCACGCGGTGATTAAACCGACAATCGGGACGAGCAAGGTAAGCGGGGCGACTTGAGAAGCAGGATAGTGTTTCATTAAGTATGCCCAACTACCGTAACCGAAAATTGTAGCGATCAGAGCCAAATAAAGAAGTGCGGCAATGGATGTCGCATCGATATGCATCAGGCTAGATAATATGAGTTCGGGCCCTTCCATTAAATAAGATAAACCTAGGAAGGGAATAGGGGGAATCAGTGCTGCCCAGATAACCAAACTCATGAGGTTTACGTTACCTAGTTGACCAATCTTACGGTTGATAATATTGCCTAACCCCCAAGCAGAGGCAGCCGCAATCGTAAGTGCGAAGCCGATAAACGTCATCTGGCTCGCATCCGTTTGCGAGGCCAATATAAAGAGTCCGGCTCCGGCAAGAATCAACGCAAGGACTTGCGGTATTTTCCATTTCTCGCCCAAGAATATCGAGGCGAAAAAGAGAGTGAATAGCATTTGCGATTGTAACACTAGCGATGCTAATCCCGCGGGCATACCCAAATTCATAGCACTGAACAATAAAGCGAATTGCCCTAAGCTGATCGTCACGCCATAAGCGAGCAACCATTTAAAGGGCAACTTGGGTGGCTTAATAAAGAATACAGCAGGCAAGGCGACCAGCAGAAAGCGTAGGGCGCCGAGCAGCATAGGTGGCAATCCATCTAAACCAAAGCGGATCACCACGAAATTCACACCCCAAGCGAGCACAATGAGTAGCGCTAAGCCCCAATCCTTTAAACTCATTATGCTCTCCGTAGGGATGCTTAATCGCTAACAACAGCGACGCGTATAGCATCCATTTTTAAATGGGCGTTGCGTAGATGCTCCAATATACTCTCTCGATCCGCTTGCAGTTGAGTAATCTCTTCCTCTCGAATCGAGGGGTTTACTTTAATCAGGGCTTGCAGACGTTCGATCTCTTCATCCAGTTGCTCGGTTGCTTTCGCGACCGCCGCGTCAATGAGTTGGTTTTGCTGAGCTTGCGCCGTGACCTCAGCTTTCGCTAACACGCCGCTGATCTGCTCACGTCCATGGCGAATCAGATTCTGTGCAGCATGACGCTTAACACGATCACCCAGTTTATTCAGATGATTAACCGTAATGATTTTGCTCAGATCGTTACCATTGCTATCTAAAACCACTCGAACGGTGGACTGTGGCTGATAGCGCAGTAGGTTCAATGCTCGTGGCGCCGCACAGTAGAGAACGAAAATAGCTTCGACCAACAGTGTGCCTGGTTTTAGTGGTGGTAGCTTAACCGTACAGATCGCCGTATTACCGAACTCGCTGCCGATAATCATCTCCATTGCACCCGTCACCATTGGGTGTTCCCAATTTAAGAACTGCATATCCTCTCGACCTAAGGCCTCATCACGAGAGAAAGTTGCCGTACAGCCCTCTTCTGGAAGGCTTGGGAAACGATGAAAAATCATCTGATCTGTCGGCTGTAAAATCACCGAATGAGTGCCGTTGGTTTGCTGATCAACACCAAACTGATCAAACACGCGCTCCATATAGTCAACCAGCTGTATGGTATTTTCAGAGGCTGCAACAGAATCCAGTAAGCTTTGTGCCTTCGCTGGGCGGCAAGAACTCATCTCCAATAAACGATCTCGACCGTTTTGTAGCTCTTTGAGCATCGCTTCCGAGGCGAGGCGAGATTCATCAATCAAACTTTGGAACACCGCTTCATCAGCACCATCAAGCAGTAGGTTGATGATGGTCTCTTCAAACTGCACAAAGAGTGCTTGAGCCGCAGGGCAGGTATGACGGAAGGCGTTAATCCCTTCATCAAACCAACGCAATAGCACGGCTTGAGCGCTACCTACGTAATAAGGTACATGAATTTGTATGTCGTTCTTCTGGCCAATACGATCCAAACGACCGATACGTTGCTCCAACAGGTCAGGGTTGAGCGGCAGATCAAACATAATAATATGTTGGGCAAACTGGAAGTTGCGTCCTTCGCTACCAATTTCAGAGCAGACAAGAACCTGCGCATACTCCTCTTCGTCTGCGAAGTAAGCAGCCGCACGGTCACGATTGATCAGTGTCATCTTCTCGTGGAAGACAGCAGAGCGCACGCCTTTACGCAGACGAATATGTTCTTCGAGTGCTTGCGCGGTATCGGCATGCGCACAGATCAGTAATGTTTTTTCTGTACGGTGGCCTTTTAGCCAGTTGTCCAACCACTCAACACGGGGATCAAACTCTAACCAGTCTTCACCGAGCATCTTTTCTGGATGTAGTACCTGTTCGAGGGTTGCATCACCCATTTGCTCGGAAATGGCTTCAGGCATCTCTAATGCATGAGGTTGCAGAATACGTTGTGGGAAGCCTTTAACCGCGTCTCGGGTGTTGCGGAACAGAACGCGTCCTGTTCCGTGGCGGTCTAGCAGGTGATTGATACAGAGCTCAAGCGCGTGCTCGGCGTCTTCACCTTTCAGGGCTGTAAGCAGCTTAGACGCCGTATCATCCCCTAAGTAGCTATTCAGCTGAGATTGCAGCCCTTTATCCGATTGAAGAGCTTTCACTCCTTCATCAGATAGGAGGGTTTGTACCAGCGTGTTCACTTCTGCATAGTGTGTTTGTTCTTCGCGAAAGTGGGCTAAGTCACTGTAGCGATCAGGATCCAATAAGCGTAAACGGGCAAAGTGGCTTTCGATACCGAGTTGCTCAGGTGTTGCGGTTAACAGTAACAGGCTTGGAATAACTTGTGCTAAACGCTCAATGGTTTGATAGAGCGGGCTAGGGGCCGTTTCATCCCACACCAGATGGTGAGCTTCATCGACAATTAACATATCCCAGTCACAGGCTAGGATTTGTTCAAGGCGATACTCATTACCATCGATAAAAGATTGGCCACATAAAATCAGTTGTGCGCTGTCGAATGGATTATCTGTGCCAGACATCTCTAAGGCAGTGCAGCGTAGCTCATCCATAATGCTAAAACGTAGATTGAATCGGCGCAGCATCTCAATCAGCCATTGATAAATCAGGCTGTCGGGTACACACACCAATACACGTTGGGCGCGCCCACTGATTAATTGCTGATGTAAAATCAAACCAGCTTCGATGGTTTTACCTAAGCCGACCTCATCCGCTAACAGCACTCGCGGTGAATAGCGATTTGCAACTTCGTGCGCAATGTAAAATTGGTGAGGTAGCAGCTGCACTCGGCCGCCGGCTAAACCGAACGTCTCGGATTTTTGCTGGCGGTGATGGTGTTCAAGCGTATCTATTCTGAGCTTAAAGCGACTCAGCTTATCGACTTGCCCAGCAAATAAACGATCTTGTGGACGATTAAACTGAACGCTACTGTCGAGATCGATTTCTGGTACGACAAGTTCATTCCCTTCCTCATCGGTACCAAAGTAGATTAAACAACCATTTTTTTCGATGCGCTCTGTAATTTCAAAAAGCTGCCCAGCGGCGTTGCGTACTGACTCGCCAACCGGATACTCAACACGGCTGACCGGTGCATTATTGGTAGCGTAAGTACGCTCCTCCTCTGCCGCAGGAAACAAAATGGTAACGCGACGGTCTGCATTTGATGTGACGATACCCAAGCCGAGTTCTGCTTCAGTATTACTAATCCAACGCTGTCCGGGAATGAACTCTGTTACTGTCAAACTGACTACTCTCTTTTGCTCATTAGAAAAGGTCGTGCATGATAGGAGTTTAGACCAAATGTTTAAAGGTCGTGATCCAAATTTAGAGTGTTTTTAATACGCCAGCGGAAACTTCCGCTTGGCTAAAGACACCTTTGTCTAAAATCCAACCGGTTATCAGGTTGGCGGGTGTCACATCAAAGGCGGGATTAAAGACAGGCGTATGATCAGGACTCCATACAACATCTCCGAAGCTGCCACTGACACCCATCACCTCTTTAGCAGCTCTTTCCTCGATCGGAATACCAGCACCTGTCAGACACTCTGTATCGACGGTGGTATAGGGAGCAACGACGTAAAACGGTATGTTATGGAAATGTGCGTTGACTGCTAGGGAGTATGTGCCGACCTTGTTAGCAAAATCGCCGTTGATAGCAATTCGATCAGCACCCACGAGGATATAGTCCACTTTGCCGTCGCGCATCAACAATGCAGCCATATTATCGCAGATCAGGGTGTAGTTGATCTGTGCCTGTTTCATCTCCCAAGCCGTTAGGCGGCCACCTTGAAGCAGCGGGCGGGTCTCATCGACGTAAACATGAATGTTTTTGCCTTGCTGGTGGGCTTCTTTGATCACACCAATCGCCGTACCCACTCCCACAGTTGCTAAGCTGCCTGTATTGCAGTGGGTTAATATGTTGGCATTAGGTTTAATGAGAGCAGCCCCATTTTTAGCCATCGAATCACAGAGCGCTACATCTTCGTTAAATAGCCGCTCAGCTTCGATAGGGAGCGCCGTTTTGCCGCCATTAGCGAGTGCAGATAACATGCTGTCCATATTGTTCATCAGGTTGACAGCCGTAGGCCGAGCGGCGCGAAGTGTGGCAGCGGCTTGTTTGAGTTGGTCGATTGATAGGTCTGATTTGGCTAAGTGACCTAGTAACAGGCTTGCTCCAATCCCAATGAGTGGTGCTCCTCTAATCTGTAGCTTTTTAATCATGTCGACCATGGCATCGACAGATTCGCACGCTAACCAAATTTCTTCATGGGGCAGTTGATGTTGATCAAGTACATAAAGAACACCATCTTGGTACCGAAGACTGGTCGCTGTTAGGTTACGCATAACACCTCAAACTTTTAAACAAGACTATAATTCAGTGTGATTATACCACTCCGGCGGGTTGAGTTTTTTTTATCGTTGTTAAATAAAGTGGTCATTGAATGTAGATAGAATGGAAAATACTTAACCTTATAACTATATTGTTGAGTGGCCATTAAAAAATAAAGGGAGATTTGCACTATGAGTAAATACTGGACAGTCGTTTGTGGTTATTTTATTGCCCTGTTATTTATCTCCCAACCCCTACTGGCGCAATCCGTTGAGTCGTCCTCTGTTTTGAAGCGCGTTCAAGAAATGGGGGATTTACGGTGTGCAGTCTTTCCTGATGATCCCGGTCGTAGTGCCATTATGCCTAATGGTAAATGGGCGGGGTTCTACGTTGATTTCTGCCGAGCGGTAGCGGCTGCAGTGTTAAAGAATCCTGACTTTGTGGCGTATGTCGAAGTAGGCTCAAAGGCGCGTTTTTCGGTATTACAAGAATCAAAAGCGGATGTTGTGATGTATAGCTCTACTTGGACGTTAGGTCGGGAGAGTGACTATCAGATTACGTTCCCTGCAATCTACCTGTTTGATGGGCAAGGCTTTATGGTCAGAAAAGCCTCCGGCATCAAATCTATTAACGATTTAGATGGTAAGTCAGTCTGTGTGACCGAAAATACAACCACAGAACAGATGCTCAAAGCCGTTATCCATAACCGTCAGTTAAATGTGAAAATTATCTACGCCAATGGCGATAGTTTCTTTCGCGGCGACTGCGATGCCTATACAGCAGATCGGATGAACTTGGCGACGAATCGTGCCAATCGTGCCGATAACCCAAGCAACTACCTTATTTTAGATGAAACCATCTCACGTGAACCGATTGGCCCGATGGTGAGAAATGATGATGCACAATGGGCAAAAGTTATCCGAGCTGTAGTGAACTGGATGATTCTTGCAGAAGAAAAAGGTGTATCCACAAAAACGTTAGATGAAGTGATGAATAACACGCAGGATCCTGAGTTGAAAAATGTTTTTGGACAGACGGGCAATATCGCAGAGCAGCTCGGTTTGCCAAAAGAGTGGGCGAGTCAGGTGATCAGAGCCGTAGGGAATTATGGAGAGGTTTACGATCGACACTTTGGCCCGAATACCGCGATAGGCGTTGAACGAGGCTTGAATAGGCCTTGGAGTGAAGGCGGAGTATTACTCTCGCCTTTGTTTAAATAAGTGAGGGCACGGAGTTTTAGAATGAGTAAAAACTCAGATGCAGCTTAATTTGGATGCTAAATACCAAAAGCGTACCAGTGTGGGTAAACGCTTAAATCTTGCTATTTTAGCGATATTGAGTTTTTACATTATCTCGACAGTGATAGGTATTCATGCGCTGACTAAACAGTCGGAGGGGTTTGATACCCTTTCAGGTGTCTATTTTGAGCGAGCGATGACCGCAGCCGAACTGACGCGCGATGCAGAGGTGATTGCGGCAGAAGCGTTTGAAAGCCTGTTTGGTTCAGAGCGTTCCGGTAACTCCAATAATCAATATCAGACGTTTCTACTCGCCTATGAGACGGCAAGAGCGCGTTTGCATACGGATATTCCTGAAGAGAAAAAGCAATTAGAACAGTTGGATGACCTTAAAGCCCCGTACTACGAAAGCTTGGAAGGTTTGCGACGCGTGATTGATAAACGTGATCAGTTGCGTGAAAAACAGCAGTCGTTGCTTCAGTCGCTTTATGAGTTAACACAAACCTTGTCAGATGAAAAAGGCAGTGAGCTTTCCCCTGCGTATTCTGCGTTACAATCAGCCATTGGTTTCACCAGTCTGGCATTAAGCTCAGAAAAGCATGGTCAACTGCATCGTTTGAATGAGTCAGCAAAGGCTGCTTTTGAACAGACTAAAGGGCTGGCCACTTCACCCCAAGAACAGCAGTTGATTGATCAAGCTATGCAGGTCAGCAAGACCGTGTTTGAGTTGCGTGAACCGGTCTTGCTCAATGCGCGGGCAACCTTAGCAGCGGCACGCAATGCGAGAGCCTCTGCACAGCGACTCTCGGTCGGTAGTTACAACTATTTTGAAACCGTTAAAGACTCAGCGGAGCAGGCGACTGCCGCGCATAAACGAAATGTTAACCAAGCGCTAATCATCATCTTTTTTGTTGGCTTGGTCTTTTTCATCTCGACGCTTCTGATCATTTGGTTTATCCGACAGCATGTGGTCCAGCGTTTGAATAAGTTGAGTACAGCGATGGCGATGCATTTAGAGGGCAAAGAGGTGCAGATTCCCGCCCGAGGTGATGATGAAATCGCTGAAATGGGGAATGCGTTTTCTGTATTTGTGTTAGCTAGACATTTTGCTGAAGCCGACTTAGTAAAAGCGCGAAAAGAAACTGAGGCTATTAATGCTCAACTGCTCTCGCTAAATAAAAACTTAGAAAAAATGAGCTTAGAAGATGGATTGACGCAAATTGCCAACCGAAGATGTTTCGATGAGCGTTATCTTAGCGAATGGCGCAGAGCAGCGAGAAT
>DAIRSP010000094.1:0-10444 GCA_036804365.1 Neptunomonas sp.
CTATTGCACCTGAAAGTCGCTTAGGATTAGTATTAATTCATATAACTACAACATGGGAAACTGATTATGCTGGAAAAATGTCAAACGGCTCAAGAACGCTGGGGTGGCGTGAGCGATATTATTGACCACTGGCTTGAAGATAGACAAACGCTAATCAGCCAATTTGTAGCCATGCCTGCTGTTACCATTGCCGAGCTAGAACCCAAGCTTGAAAAATTTTGTACGGTTATGATGGATTACCTGTCTTCTGGTCACTTCGAAGTCTATGAGCAATTATTGTTAGAAGGCGGCGAATTTAATGACGGTAGCCTAGAAGCCGCTCAGGTTATCTTCCCAAAAATTCAACCAACGACAGATACTGCGCTGGATTTTAACGATGACTATGCCAGCATCACCAATCCATCGGTACAGCAAATTCGTGAATTCTCATTCCGTCTATCCAAGTTGGGTGAAGCCCTAGAAGAACGCTTTGCGCTTGAAGATCAACTCATTGAGATTCTCCACACCGCCCATCGTGATCAGGTAGCTGTCGAGGCCTAATATGCAGCCCTCTCGCTTAGTGCTAGCCATAACCCTTGCCTCTGGCTTACTGGTGGGCTGTGACCAAGCCACACCGCCTAGTGCATGGCATCAAACCGCAACGCTCGGTGTCTTTAGTGCAGACCTCTCTGAAGATGGTCGTTATGCCATTATTGGTGCTCAAGAGGAAGGTGGCAGCCTTTGGGATATTAACAGCAACGCAAGGCTATTCGACTGGAATCATAAGGGTGGAGAGCGCACCATTATTGCGGAATCGGGTTTCTCACCTGATGGGCGCTATGCGGTCACTGCCAATCAGCAGGATTTAGTCCTATGGCAGACAGCAACAGGCCAAGCCAGTGGTTACTGGAGTTCACCGGGTGAGATTCTAGATCTCGCACTCTCTCCCGATGCTAACTATGCACTGCTCGGGCTGGCTAACCATGAAGCGGTTTATTTCGATATCAAAAATGGCGGTGTTAAACAGACATTACGCCACAACGCCCGTGTCCGGAGTGTCGCCTTATCCGCAGATAGTAGTTTAGCCGTTACCGGCTCGGATGATTACAAAACAACAATCTGGGACATGCATACCGGTCAGTCACTGCAACAACTGACGCTGAACAATATTATTGATGTTGTCGCTATGGCTCCCCAAGGCAATCTAGCCTTCAGTGCTAGCAGCTTGGATCAAGCAGTATTGTGGGATACACAAACGGGTAAAATACGCTTTACGCTTTCCAGTACTGAGGGCTTTTTCCCTAAACGTGTCAGCTATGTCGCCGCACGATTTTCGCCCGACGGCCAACAGCTGATCACCGGAACAGCGTCAGGATTGATTCAGCTTTGGAATACACAAACCGGCTCAGAACTAAAAGCGTGGCGAGCCCATAAAAAAGAAGCCTATGGCCCAACCAGCACCAGTATTTTTGCTGTTGGATTTGGCTCGGGTAAATATTACGCGATTGGATCAAACGGCATTATCAATATCCTACAATAATCCAATCCAGCTACTGAAAAGTAAACGCGCATAAAAAAGCCACTCTAAAAAGTGGCTTTTTTGCTAGCGGCGGTACTTATTGCTTAGGATTAACTTCTAGCAATTCAACTTCAAATACCAATGTAGAGTTCGGAGCAATCGCATTGCCCATTCCACCTGGACCGTAAGCTAAGTCAGCAGGAATCACTAATTTAGCTTTTCCGCCTTCTTTCATTAACTGTAAACCTTCTGTCCAGCCAGGAATAACACCGTTAAGCGGGAAAGAAACAGGCTCATTACGTGCGTAAGAGCTATCAAACTCAGTGCCATCTAACAACGTGCCACGGTAGTGAACTTTAACGGTATCTTCAGCCGTTGGCTGCTTACCTTTACCCGCAGTCAGCTCTTCATATTGTAAGCCGCTTGCTGTGGTTTTAACGCCTTTTTTCTTGCCGTTTTCAGCTAAGAATTTTTGACCCGCTTCGAGATTATCTTGTGCTAGTTTAGCCATCTCTTGGCGCTGCTCTTCCATCTTTTTCATCTGGAAAGCTTGCATCGTTTCGCCAACTTGCTGCTCATCCATTAAAGGCTCCTTGCCTTCATAAACAGCAGAGATCGCAGCAGTAAAGGATTCAAGATCTAACGTGCTTAGGTCAGCTTTTAGCTTTTGACCCAAAACCAGACCTAGGCTGTAGCTCAACTTTTGGTCATCCGTTTTCAGTTCTAGCGCATGCGCAGCAGGCATCACTAACATAGTACCCGCCATTGTCATGGCCAGCAGTGTTTTTTTCATTCTACATTCCTTAACTAGCGAAAAATAATTCATTGCAACGTTAGTTCACGATTAAAGCCTAAAGTTCAGCACTTAGCCAACTTTATCCTTCACTTAACATTTCTTTACCTAAGAATGACAGGATATCGCAAATTTCATCAGATATCCCCTGTGCTTGAGATACAGTTTTTAGATTCTTTAGCATCAAAGACTCCACTGACTCATCCGATAACGACAGCTCCAGAGATAATGCATATAGCTTGGCAATTTCAATCTGTTCAGCCTGTAATTCAGCCTGGCGCATCGCCTTATAAAGAGAACGGAGCGACTCGTCTGCTTGCAACTCTGCCCGCACCTGATAACGCAATGCTCTTAACGGGTGCGTGAGCGTCTTTTGCCAACAGGTCGCGGCACTCGATTCTACCGCAGCCAATTCCACTGTCTTGTGCTGCATTGCCAGCCAGCCGGCAAACAGGAGGCGATTAATGCTCAGTCCGTACTCCTCTTGAAGTTGGAGCAAGCACGCTTCCACCTGTGGTTTTGCATAAACTTTGAGGGCAAACACCCAAAGAGGATTTTGTATTTCCATAGCTATGGTAGAATCCTGCGCCTATGATTCAGATATCTAAACTCAGCTTACACCGTGGCACTCAGTTTTTACTAGAGCAAGCCGACCTAACCATTCATCCCGGCTGGAAAGTGGGGATTATCGGTGCCAATGGCGTTGGTAAATCCAGCCTCTTTAAGCTATTGCTTAACGAGCTACAAGCCGATGCCGGTGATTGCTACATTCCTGCGAACCTAACCATTGCTCACATGGCTCAGGAAGTGACCGCGGGTGATCGCACGGTGATTGACTATGTGCTGGATGGTGACAAAGCACTGCGCGAGATCCAGAAGAAATTGGAGACCGCCGAGCAATCAGAACAAGCTGAGAAAATTGGCGAGCTACACGCCGAGCTTGATTCTATTCATGGCTACAGCGCCAACTCACGTGCTGAGCAATTGCTTGCAGGATTAGGCTTTGCACAGGCAGATATGAATCGTCAGGTAAAAGCCTTGTCTGGCGGATGGCGGATTCGTCTTAATCTGGCGCAAGCACTCATGTGCCGCTCAGATATTTTGCTGCTCGATGAGCCAACTAACCACTTAGACCTCGATGCCACCCTGTGGTTAGAGCAATGGCTTAAGAGCTATCCGGGCACACTGCTGCTGATATCACACGACCGCGACTTTCTTGATCAGGTCGTGACCCACATTACCCACATGTACCAACAGAAGTTGGATCTGTATAAGGGTCAATACAGCGCCTTTGAACGCGCGCGTGCCGAGCGTTTAGCGCAGCAACAAGTTCAATACGAAAAGCAACAACAGCGAATCGCGGAAATTGAGCAGTTTGTTCGTCGCTTTAAAGCCAAAGCCTCGAAAGCCAAGCAAGCCCAAAGCCGTGTCAAAGAACTTGAGCGCATGGAGCAGATTGCAGCCGCGCATGTTGATAGCCCCTTTAGCTTCCACTTCTATAGCAGCGATAAGGTCTCGAACCCTCTGCTATCGATTCGTAAAGCAGACTGCGGCTACCCCGATGCGCCCATTCTAAAGAACATTTCGCTGACCTTATCGCCAGGTTCCCGCATCGGGCTTCTCGGACCCAACGGTGCAGGTAAGTCCACACTGATCAAATCGCTAGTCGGCGACCTTCCGCTGATTACTGGCGAGCGCAACACGGGTGAACATTTGCGTGTAGGCTACTTTGCGCAGCATCAGCTTGAAGCATTAGATTTAGAAGCATCGCCATTACAACACATCATGCGCATCTCTCCCCAAGCGACAGATCAAGAGGTACGCAACTATCTTGGCTCGTTTGGTTTCTTTGGCGATGACGCCCTTGAGCCGGTCAAACGCTTCTCTGGCGGAGAGAAAGCCCGTGTTGCTCTATCATTAATTGCGTGGCAAAAACCCAACCTGCTACTACTTGATGAGCCGACTAACCACCTTGATTTAGAAGTCCGCCATGCGCTCACCGTAGCGATGCAAGACTTTGAAGGTGCGGTGATTCTGGTATCGCATGATCGCCATCTGCTGCGTAATACAGTCGATCAGTTCTTACTGGTGGCGAATGGCAATGTCAGCGAGTTTAATGGTGATCTAGATGACTACCAAAAGTGGCTTGCTGAGCAGCGCCGCATGGAACAGCAGAGTAACAAGCAACCGACCGAGAGCGAAAACCGCTCCCAAAGTGCTGCAGAACGTAAAGCTCAAAAGCGTGAAGCCGCTGAACAGCGCAAGTTACTGAGTCCGCTAAAAAACAAAATTACTCAGCTAGAAAAACAACTTGATAAGCTGCACAACCAACTCTCCGATATTGAGACGCAACTCGGTGAAGCGTCTATCTACGAGACCGCACAAAAAGACGCGTTGAAAGCAGCGCTAGCGCAGCAAGCGAGCCTGAAACAAGAAATAGAAGCCGTTGAAATGGATTGGATGGAGCAACTAGAAACGCTTGAAGCGTTAGAGAACTCACTGGCAGACGATTAATTCGCTGCCAGTGTTTTGGTTAGCTCGCGTAGAGACTCATCATCAGCCCGCATTAACGCCAACTCCTCTTCGATTATGGATTGTGTTAACCCTGTCGCCATTAACACCTCATCATTTAAAGGCTCAATCGGGCCATCCGCACAGCCATGCTGACGTAGTGCACGGTTTGTTAAATTCACCAATTTAGCAAAGACCGACGCCTGAGGATTTAACGGATCATTCATATAGCGCACGCCATTACATACCTCTTCTGGCAAAGCCCAGCTCTCCATCAACCAAGAGCCTATCTGCTCACGCGTAACATGCACAATATGCTTTTCGATATAATCCAAACGTAAATGAGGGTTCGCTTCGATATAGCGCGATAAAAGAGAAAAATGGGGCGGAAATAGATGCGCTAACACAATATAACCAAAGTTTTGCAATAGCCCTGTTAAATACACCAATCCCGGCTTTGGACGCATATCCAACTTCACTCGCTTAGCTAAGCGTTCAGCTAAGGTTGCGGTATACACGGCCTGCAACCAATAAGGCGTGTGGTTACGCGGCACATCTTCTGGCAAGGTCAGGGTTTTACCCATCGCAATCCCTAGCGCCAAGTTGACCACCAAATCGAAACCTAAGACCCGAATAATGGCATCATCAATCGATTGGATACTGCCCGGTGCCGCATAGTAAGGAGATACCGACCAACTCATCACCTGTGCTGATAAGCTCGGATCCACCTTCACAACCGGCACTAAGCGATCAACGCCCGCTGCTGGATCAGATCGCAACATAATAATTTTTTGCGTGGTAGGCGCCAAACTCGGCAAGCCTAATGTATCTTCCAAACGTTGCCGAATGCGTAATGCTGTAAAGCGCTCAACCGCATGAGTAATAACAGCAGCATCATCCCCCTGCGGCTGCGCATCTTCAATATCACTGAGGCTCAAACTGATGCGTAATGACTGAGCATGCGCCAAGTACCAAGTGCGCTGTACCGTAAAATGCAAACCACTGTATGGCTCGATGACTGAATGCTGATCTTCGGCTTCGCAGAGATGATCAATAATAACAGGGAGCGATAATAGCTTTTTTTGACCTTCGACCGTTTGCAGTTTTTCTTGGCTAAAAAAACGTTTTACATCATCGCCCTTGACTGGCTGCAAATGACGCTCAGTTTCACGCCAAATGCTGACCAAATTCAGCAACCGAGATGCAGGCAGCAACACCAATACTTTACCCGCGTTATCGTGCAGCAAAACGAGTCGAACTGGTTCACTCTGCCCATCATTATTTCCGAATGTATTTACACCGACTGCCAATGTAGTTTCTCCGCTAGAGGCCACTGCACAATAAGTTAGGATCCACAGTGCTCATATTACTCGTTCAGTATAGGTGATAAACAGAAGTTGTCACAAAAGCCACGTAACTGTTTATCTTCAAATTATCGATGTATGTATTCAGACCTAGCCCAGTTTATGACTTATACCCTTGTCACTTTGCTTACAGCTTTAAGCGCTCGCAGCTTTTTAATGGCTCGCGCAAGATGGATACGGTCCGCAACGGCAATCTCCATATCTACCGTAGATAACTGCCCCTCTTTCTCACCTGTATCGATACGCAAAATGTTCGCCCCGATAGCCGATACGGCTGTCGCAAGGTTAGCGATGACACCCCGTTTAGAGGCCACTTCTAACTTAAGCATCACGGCGAACTCATCCTCCATCACCACAGACCACTCAAGATAGATACACTTCTCAGGATCATCCCTTAAGTAACGGATATTAGGACAGCCTGTACGGTGTACAACTAAACCGCGACCGCTATTAATATGACCAACAATTTTATCCCCAGGGATAGGGCGACAGCATTTTGCATACTGAATAACCAACCCTTGAGTACCTTGCACAGCGATCGGTTTTTGGCCTTTAACCGGCGACTCTGCGCCATCATTATCAGGCTTGAGTTTACGTGCAACCACATAGGCCATTCGGTTACCCATACCGATATCTTCCAAAAGATCTTCGATGGCTTCGAACTCAGCCTCATTGAGCAGCTGCTTGAGCTTGAATTGATCAATATCATCAACACTCATGCCGTAATGACCCAAAAACTGATTCAGCAAGCGGCGCCCTAACTCAACAGACTCATGACGCTGTTGGTTTTTCAGGAAGTGGCGGATACTGGCACGCGCTTTCCCGGTAACCACAAAGTTAAGCCAAGCCATATTCGGCTGTGCGCTCGGCGTCGTTATGATTTCGACCGTTTCGCCACTTTCTAAAGGCTCAGAGAGTGGCGCTAAACGACGATTAATGCGACATGAAACACACGAGTTGCCCACATCGGTATGAACCGCATAAGCAAAATCGACCGGTGTTGCACCGCGCGGCAACTCTAAGATGCGGCCTTTAGGTGTAAAAACGTAGACTTCATCAGGGAAAAGATCTTTTTTAACGTGCTCGATAAACTCCATCGAGTCGCCAGCACGCTTTTGCATCTCTAACAACCCCTGCACCCATTTGCGCGCACGGTTGTATGAACCCACTGCACTGGCAGAATCGCCATAGACCTTGTAATGGCTATGTTCTGCAATCCCTTGGCTTGCGACAGCATCCATTTCACGGGTTCGAATCTGGACTTCGATCGTGATATCTCGCGCACCAAACAGCTCGGTATGCAATGACTGGTATCCGTTGGCTTTGGGGATCGCGATATAATCTTTAAAACGCCCGTGTACCGGCTTATACAAGTTATGCACTGCGCCTAAGATCCGGTAACACTCATCCACTGTTTCGGTAACCACACGAAACGCAAATACATCCATGATCTCAGAAAACGATTTACGTTGAGATTTCATCTTGGTGTAGATGCTATAGAGGTGTTTTTCGCGACCAGAGACAATACCGGGGAGTTTTTCTTGCGCTAAACGTTGGCGAATCGCTTCTTCAATTGAGCTGATAACATCTTTACGCTGCCCTCGCGCTTTTACGACAGCCCGTCGGATATGCTTGGCTCGCATCGGGTAGTAGGCCTGAAACGCCAAGTCTTCTAACTCAACCTGTAAGTCGCGCATCCCTAGACGAGCGGCAACAGGGGCATAGATATCCATGGTTTCTTTCGCGATTCGGCGCTGCTTTTCAGCAGGCATAGCGCCTAGCGTACGCATGTTGTGCAATCGATCCGCGAGCTTCACCAAAATAACGCGGATATCTTCCGCCATGGCCAGCACCATCTTTTGGAAGTTCTCTGCCTGCGCTTCGGCTTTGGTTTCAAACTCAAGATGGGTTAGTTTAGATACACCATCAACAATATCAGCCACGGAGGTGCCAAACTGTTTTTCGATGCTTTCGTAGTTGATTTCGGTGTCTTCAATAACATCGTGCAACATAGCCGCCATCAAGCTTTGGTGATCCATATGCATGGTGGCTAGCACGCCAGAAACGGCGAGAGGATGTGTTACGTAGGGTTCGCCACTCTTGCGGCGCTGACCGTCATGCGCCTGTTCTGCATAGAAATAGGCACGACGAACTTCCCGGATCTGTTCTAGATCCAAATATTCAGAAAGACGGTCTGAAAGGGCATCAATCGTCGGCATTATTCCTCCGTTACTTCAGGCTCAAGTATAATCTACTGATAAATGCCTTAAGATGGAATAATACCGAACAAAATGAGGGATTTATTTACGCTCAACGTCATCCAAAACAGCGCGAGTCACAAAACCTTCTGCGATTTCGCGTAATGCAACGACGGTGTCTTTGTCATTTTCACGATCAACTTTAGGGTCTTTACCGCCAGTAGCTAATTGACGCGCACGCTTTGCAGCAACCATAACCAACTGAAAACGGTTATCTACATTCTCTAGGCAATCTTCAACAGTGACACGTGCCATGTTCAACCTCAAAAACTTTGTGTGAATTTAACGGATCGGCAATTCTACAGAACAGGACTCAAACTGACAAGAGATCCTTAAGTAAGGCGGCTTGTCTTTCAACCTGTCGGCTCAATTTTAAACGCTGCGCGGTAAAGATCGACTGTAGATCCTTCAGTGCCGTATCAAAGTCATCATTAATCACAACGTAGTTAAATTCGTTGTAGCGCACCATTTCACTCACTGCCTGCGACATCCGCAGATCAATCACCTCTTTCGCATCCTGACCACGCCCCGTGAGTCGGCGGCGCAGCTCTTCCGTAGATGGCGGCAATACATAGATAGAAACCGCATCTGGCATCAGCTGGCGAACTTGACGCGCGCCCTGCCAGTCGATCTCCAGAATCACATCCGTACCTTGCGCCAACTGCTCTTCGACCCATATACGCGAGGTGCCATATTTATTGGTAAACACTTCAGCGTATTCAAGGAATGATTGATCGGCGATTAAGCGATTAAACTCTTCAGTAGAGACAAAGTTGTAGTGTACACCGCACTCTTCACCCGGACGCATAGGCCGCGTCGTGTGCGATACCGACACCCTCACCTGCTTATCTTGCTCAAGCAACGCTTTAACTAAGCTCGTTTTACCTGCGCCAGAGGGGGCAGAAACAATGTATAGAGTACCTTTTGCAATCATAACTCTTCATCTCAACCAAACATTAATAGTCACATTATAGCGACAAGCGACGCGGCTTGCTGTGATAAAAGCGCTATTTATCGAGTACGTCTAACGGGTCTACTACCCCTTTTAGTCTGGCAAAGGTCACCATACTTTCATCCGCGATGAGATCATCATAATCAGGATTACTGGCTTGTAATATGTACTTCCCATCATGGCTTTTCAGCACTTTACGCAATAAATACTGGCTATCGCCTGTTTGATCTTGCCTTTCAATTGCTACTACTTGGTTGCTAACACTGCCTGCACTTTGAGGTGTCACCTGCTCTAAAAGCAGATAATCTCCATCATGAATCGGTGATTTACCACCATTCATAGAGTTACCAGATGCGCGAGCAATAAAGTGCCGATCAGGCGTTAGGCGACCAAATCCTTTGGGCATACGCAGGCTTGTTGTCACGTCAGCATGTCCAGTTTTGAAATGACCACAGGCAATTTTAATGTTTGGAAAAAAGGGAAGATACTCAGAATCATCTTGGTCAACGGGCACTGTTGTTTCTACTTGACTCAACTTAGCGTCAGTAAGCTTTGCCTGCTGATAATAAGCTAAGCGCCAGTCTAGTATTTCTTGAGTCATCTTTATGAGTAGCGGCAGCTCACTAGGCGCTACCCTTTGGCTAAAGCAAAAATTCATTCCGTCTTTAGCGAACCATGCAATATGAGACCCTTGCTCAGCTTCACACCAATATTTAATTGGCATTTGCTTCCAATGTGATAACCACTTTTTATCTGATACTGCCTCAAGAGGCGTGAGCGCTGAGGGTAAATCTTGCAACCATTGAGGATGTTCTAAAAACCACTGTTTCGCCCATAGCGCCAGCTGCTGCACGGTAACGGACTGACTGAGTAATGACCTTTCAAGCAAGGTTTGCAGCAAAACTAACTTATAGGACTTCGACACCTTAGTGATTGCGAGATCCCGAAGCCACTGGGTATGTTGCTCTAAAATCTGTAATTCATCGTGAGCTATATCCCCTTGCTCATCTAGAAACTCCCACCAACTTCCAAAGTTACGTCTTAACTGGCCAAGATTTGCACCATTAT
>DAIRSP010000095.1:0-985 GCA_036804365.1 Neptunomonas sp.
TGTTAGTTTGTTGTCCGATATTTCGTTCATATACCGAAACTCATTTTCTAGCATGACACCGCTTTGTCCTATTACTCGAGGTACTAACGTGTCATCCATATTTGGAGCGATGTTAAAGTAGTACGGAGCTGCAAGATCGACCCCTTTAGATTGAGAATATCCAATCACAGGATAAAGAAAGCCAGATTGCCTACGGTCATCGATTGGGAAGTAAAAGTAAGGGAAGTAAAGTACCGGCGTATTGGCAATACGCAGTGTTGCATGTTTTGCCACACCAAAGCCTTTCGTTGGATCTAGGTTGATTTCATTGGCGGCTAATGACCATGAGTCAACGCCTGGTGGGCATTGTGTATAGGTGCCTTCATTCAATGTGATGGATCGGTCTTCATTTCTGGTAATTTTCTTTACTGTACCCCGAGTATTGGTTTTATGAAAAACATACTCCGCTTCATTTAAAGTAGTGACTAAAGATTGGGTATTAGACTGCGCACTCTTGCCGGTAAGAAGCATCCCTGGCTCACGGTATATGGCACCGCCTGATAGGTTTATCGTGCCAGAGGCTTGATCAAATTTTGCTAAATTACTTTGGATGCTTCTGCTTCCTTGAGAAACATTGACGCTGCCAGATAAAATAGTGCTTTGGCCAAGTTGAGAACTTCCACCGGTAGCACTGGCAATCAGCGGACTATTTAAAATTTCGCTATTATCGGTACCGCTTGTTGTAGGTTCAATATATCGACCACCACATTTTTGGCTATTATCAGGATACCAATCAAGATAAGCGTAAGGTGAAGAGTTGGTAGTATCAGCGATCTGGTGATGTTGTGTATCTATGTTTGCTGCAGCGGTTTGATCTTGTAAATTATCCTCACGAGGCGGAGGTAATTGGCTTGCATGCGGTAATATTTGGCTATTAACTTGCGTTTCAGCCGTTTCAGCCGTTTCAGCCGTTTCAGCCGTTTCAGCCGTTTCAGCCGTTTCAGCC